>JALHPW010000366.1 GCA_022842255.1 Saprospiraceae bacterium
AGCAATTTCCGGAGTTTTCTACCAGTCAGATTAATTTTTTGGGCCGCGACCCCAAGGGCCGCCTTTGGTGCTGCACCACCCTCGGTTTGTATGAACTCGACCCCGCAGGAGGCGTTTTAGGCCGGTATTGGCCCGAAGGACAAGGCAAATATTTTTTGCCACATCAGAACATTCTCCACTTCTATTGCGATACTGACGGCGTTTTTTGGCTTGGGAGCAACGGCGGCGGCCTCATCCGCTGGGATGGCCAGAAAGCGGTTCAGTTCCAACGAAAAAACGGTCTGCTCAACAATGTGGTTTATGCCGTTTATGAAGACCGGCGCCAACATCTTTGGGCCCCCACGGATTACGGAATCTTGCAATTCGATAAAAAAAACTTGCAGGTCAGAAGGACCTGGCTGACTTCCGACGGGATTACACACAACGAATTCAACCGGCTTTCTCACTACCGTGATGATGATGGCGTGTTGTATTTCGGTGGACTGAACGGGATTACCGCTTTTGACCCGGAACAGTTTTACGCCGATGTGCTCAAGCCACAACAAAAAGATTTGTTGTTTTCCGATGTCCTGGTAATGAACGGCCATACAGGGCAATTGGAAAACCGGATGTCCGAATGGTTGCAAAGTGGCCATATTACGATTTCTCCGGACGACCGCTACCTGCAACTGGAATTTTCGCTCCCCGAACTGGTGCTACAAGACAAGGTGACCTACTCTTGGAAAATGGATGGGATTTCGGACGATTGGCAAACGCTTTCCGAACCGGTTTTGCGCATTTCAGGGCTCAAAAGCGGACAGCATCACTTGTATATCAGGGCGCAAGCCGTAAATGGCACTATGGCCAAAAACGAACTGGACTTGAAATTGAAAGTCTTGCCCCCCTTTTATCTTCGGTGGTGGTTTATCCTTATGATTGTTGTTTTGATTGCAACGGCCGTTGGAGGCTGGCTTCGCTGGAGAAATCGTTCGCAACGGCACATACAGCAAAGGCTCGAGGTGGAGGTGATGCGACAAACGGATACCATCCGGCAACAAGCGGAAGAACTCAAGCGTCTAGACCAGTCGAAATCCCGTTTTTTTGCCAATATAAGCCATGAGTTACGGACCCCACTGACGCTAATCATTGGTCCTGTGGGTTCTTTATTGAAAAACAATCAGTTACCGGCCAAGGAAAGGTCCCTGATTGAACTAGCCTACCGGCATGGCGCACATTTGCTCGAACTGGTCAACGCCCTCCTCGACCTCAGCAAAATGGAATCCGGAAAAATGACCCTGAACGAACAGCCGGTTTTGCTCCTTCCCTGTATTCGACGAATCGTGAGCGCTTTTGAAAGCCATGCCGAGTGGTTGGGAATCCGTTTCGTTTTTGAGTACCAGGTGCCGCATCGACTCAATATTCTGGTAGATCAGGATAGATTGCAAAAAGTGTTGGACAACCTCCTGTCCAATGCATTGAAGTTTACGCCACCCCGAAGCAATGGTATGGTAAGCGTCCGAGTCGAACAGGTAGAAAACAAGCTTCGGATCAGTGTCACAGACACCGGGAGGGGTATCCATCGCAAGGATATTCCGCATGTGTTCGAGCGGTTTTATCAAACAAGTCAGGAAAACACACCGGTGGAAGGCGGCACGGGTATTGGGCTGGCCTTGTGTCGGGAAATTGCCCAATTGATGCAAGGACGGATTTGGGTCGAGAGCGAAGCCGGCAAAGGAAGCCAGTTCTATTTTGAATTCCCCATCAAGGAAGTGCTGGGCCTGGGATTCGAAACCCAAACCACAGACTCAACTCCGGATACCTTGCTCCATCCTTTTGTTGTGCCTACCAACGGCAGTCATGAGGCCCAAGTGGGTGAAAGTGCAGGGAGCATTTTGCTGGTAGAGGACAATACTAGTCTTCGCAACTATATCGAATTTATCCTAAAGGAACGGTATGAAGTATTCGGGGTAGAGAACGGCCTGTCTGCTTTGCAGTTTTTGGAAAAACGAACACCAGACCTAATCCTTTCAGACATCATGATGCCAGAGATGGACGGCTTCCAATTGTTGGAAAAACTCAAAAGCGATCCGCATCGCCGGCACATTCCAGTGGTCATGCTCACGGCCCGTGCGGATGTTCAAGACAAACTGCGCGCCTTGCGGATTGGGGTGGACGATTATCTGTTGAAACCGTTTGAAGAGGAAGAGTTACTCGCCCGGATTGGCAATTTATTGTACAATTCAAGGAATCGAATACCCACCGCCCATCTCGTTGACGCAAACGGCGCTTCCGGTCATGACACATCGGAAAACACCGAAACTGCCAGCGCAGAAGACATGGAGTGGCTGGAGAGGCTGGAAAAACTGGCCAGTACTGCCCTGGGAGATTCGAGGTTGAGCGTAGACTGGCTGGCGTCCGAAATGTACACCGGGCGCAACCAGTTTTTTAAACGAGTCAAATTGCTGACCGGTCTTACACCCAACGAATATTTACAAGCCGTACGGATGGCTGGCGCTCGTGAATTGCTCGAACAGCGCAAAGTCGGCACCGTAAAAGAAGTGGCGTACAAAGTAGGTTTCCGCGATGTGAAATATTTCTCCGAGCAATACTTCAAATACTTCGGGAAATTGCCTTCCTCTTACCTGTAACACACGCTAGGTACAAATTTCCCCCATACCGGAATACGAATGTCCCCCATCCGTACGATTCTCCTACCTATCGGGGATAATCGTCCGCCTGCCCGTATCCCACCTTTGTTGCATCCGTTGAACGGATATGTTACTCATTTTTCTACCTAACAATCTTTCTATTCACGTATGGGATACCTAGCCGCCAGCATCAACAATTTCGACCTTCAGATCTGTCAATCACCGCTGGATCTGCAAAAAGTAGCCAAACTTCGTTACCAATGCTACCGCAGTGTGGACGCTATTCGCGAACATGCGCAAGAGGAATTTCTGGATTTGTACGATGGACGAGCCAATACAAAATCCTGTATGGTTTACGAAGACGATCAATTGGTAGGATCGATCCGAGCATGTGTGTATGCCCCGGAATTGGGCAATTTGTCCATCCCTGCATTCGAGGTTTACAAAGAAGATATCCAACAGGCCATCGGATTGGACAAAGTAATCGTGGAATCCAATCGCTTTGTAATTACCCAGGAAAAAGCCGATTCGAAGGTTTTGTTTAAAGTGCCATTTCGTTTTATCGTGTTGAATATCAACAAATTCGACGCAGATTACGTCATCACGGCCGTTCGACCAAAACACGTGCCGCTCTATCAGCGCTTCCTCACCATGGAACCCATTTCCCAACCCAAAAAATATCCCGGCATCGAGGTGGATATGGTACTCATGGCAGGCAATTGCAAAAAAGGCATGAATGCGCTGACCGCCCGCGAACCCATGTACGCCATCCCCGCGTACGAGGTTGAAAACTATAGCCTGTAATTTTCCAATGCGCAAAATCATCCTGGTGACCGGCGCCAATTCCGGACTTGGGAAAGCCATGACCCTGGCCCTAGCTGGTGCCGGCCACCGAGTTTTTGCAACCATGCGCAATACGGACCAGAACCCGTTTTCTACTACCACTGCCAACATTCAAGTGCTTAAAATGGATGTTTGCGACGACGCTCAAATTGCCCTGGTAGTCAGGGAGTTGTGCGATAAATACCATGTTGAAGGACTGGATGTATTGATCAACAATGCTGGAACAGCCATGCCTGGGCCCTTGGAAAGGGCTTCCAGGGACATGATGTTTGACCAATTCAACCTCAACGTTTTCAGCGTTATTTCCGTGAGCCGTCATTTTTTGCCATTGCTGAAAAACCGTCGCGGAAAAATCTTTAATATAGGCTCTATGAGCAGCCGAATGTCTATCCCGTTCGCAGGACTTTACGGGGCTTCGAAAGCCGCGCTAAAACAGATTTCCTGGGCGCTTCGCCTCGAATTAAGGGTTTGGGGCGTGGAGGTATGCCATCTTGAACTGGGTAATTTTCCTTCTGCCATTTGGCAAAAGGCAGCCTTCCATGCCGAGGAATGGGCAAACGACCCATACCGCCAATTTCTGGAAAAAATCAGCCACTTGATGCAAAGCCGCTCTAGGACTTTCAATTCATCGGAACTGCTGACCCGCAAGGTGTTGCACCTGATGGAACGGGAAAGAAATCCTTTTAACACCGTTGTTGGTCGGGATGCGCAGATGCGGCGTTTGCTGACAAGCCTGTTCCCGGTTCGCTTCCTTGAACGACAATTGGTCCGAAAAATATTTGTTTCAAAATCATGAAAATAGCCCTGATTTCTTTTGGTTCCAGAGGCGATCTCGAACCGGTCATGGCGATTGGTGGCGAATTGGTTCGTCGCGGTTTTGAAACGCGTATGATTGCAAACGAAGACCTCCTGGAATTGCCTGCGCCGCCAGGTTTGGAGGTATGTTGCATTCCCTTGCATGTCAAATCCTTGTTGCACCGTGAGGGCGATGCGCTCCTGAATGCGCGCTCCCCGGTAAAATCCTTAAAAATCCTTTCAGAAATCATCCTGAATAACCTCTACGAACTTTCCCATACGGTATTTGAAAAAGCAAAAGATTGCGAGTTGATCCTGATCAATGAACGCTACTACATTTTGGCGCAAAACTTCATCGATCACAACAAGGCAAGGGTGGTGCAGCTTTGTTTCCAGCCAAAGGGTGCTACGCGCCAGTTTCCGTACTTGTATTACCGGCCCTGGTTCTTTCATCTTTTCCCAAACCGGCTCACCCATCCGTTTGTGAATGCCATGTTGCTTCGCAAATTCATGCCTGCTGTTAACCGAATGCGCGCAGATCGCCTAGGGCTTCCCCCCTTGCGTCTTTGGCCGCTTTTGCGCCAAAAAGGGAAGGGATTGATGCTCCAAGGCTTTAGTCCGTCGCTATTCCATCGACCCTCCGACTGGGATAAAAACCTTATTGTTTGCGGGCAATGGCGGGAGACCGGCAAATTTCCCGCTGCGCTGCCACAGGCTTTGGAAGAATTCCTGGCGCGGCCTGGGCGTACGCTGTGTGCAGGATTCGGCTCGATGTTGTACAAGGAAAATACACTGGGAAAAATGCTGGAAGCGGTAGCTCGGGAGCTGAATATCAAAATCATTTGGATTCAAAACTGGAACAGCACAGAGGAGCCCGGATACGAACCGGCCGACGATCGCCTTTTTGTCCTTCGAGAATGCGACCACGACGCGCTTTTTCCGAAGGTCGACGCTGTATTGCACCACGGTGGTTCGGGCACGGTCCACAGCGCGGCACGGCATGGTAAGCCACAGTTGATTGCATGGTTTATGCTGGACCAGTCGTTTTGGGCCTCCCAAATAGAAGTTATGGGACTGGGTTTGAATTTGGGCGCTTTCCATGACTTGGATTTCGAACGGCTCAAACACCACATTTGTCTGCTCTTTGATGGGCGACCATCTGCCGACAAGTGTGCAACTACCGCTCAGCAAATGGCCCATGAAAACGGCGTGGTTTCGGCCGTTGACCGGATTTTTAGCTAGTGCAATTGGCTTTAATTGAACTTAAACGTAGGAACAGCCCACACTATTAATTGGGTATGGAGCGGCTTTCTTATTGAATTAAAAGTTTTTGGTAGGAAGATCTAGGCAGTGCGATGTAAAATCGCCTGCCTTTTTTGATGACTCTTGTAGCGCTAGGTTTTTTTTACTCCTGCGGCGGGGAATCGGTACGGTATTGCAC
>JALHPW010000367.1 GCA_022842255.1 Saprospiraceae bacterium
CGGGTCGTCCACAACTTGAAAAAAACGTTCCTGTGTCAATTTTTTTGTTGGTTCGAGGATTCGATGATTGTTGATTTGGTTATTTGTTGATTTGGTTATTTGAGGACACAAGCTTGGCTGTTCAATTAATCAAATCAACAAACACCGAATCACCAATTGTTAAAGGCCGCGTTGAAAATGTCTTCCAAAATTTGTGGGTAAATCGTCTCGCGAAGCAATTGGTCCTGCACACTGATCAAATCTACGGTGTTGTTGAATTCTGCAAAATGTCGGAAAGTGCGAGAGGCCGGCCAGGTGTCACCCTCTTTTTTATTGTTAATAAACTGAACACTCACCCCAACTTCCAAACGGTTGAGTGCCACTACTTCCCCGGGTTTGGGCGCCACGGGCACCACCCGATAATCCGTAATTTTTCCTACAAAAACCACGTCCGACGAGTCTGTATTCCGAAGGTTTAGCCGGCTTTCCAGTCGGATTTTATCTTTTAGCCTTTCCGTAAACTCTATGCCAAGGGTTGGCGGGGCGTTTGAAGCCTCCGTTTCAAAGGTTTGTACGAAAAAAGTTTCGACATTCTTTTCAATCGAAATACCTTTAAACGAATAGCAACAACCCGTTAGCAGTAAAAATAAGCTGGTAGCAAGTGACAAGAGCAATTTCATAGCGTGAATTTCCTGAAAAACGGGTAGCATCCAGGTTTTGATGCCTGGGCTGCAAATGTAAACACTCCATTTCAACCTACGGCCTCGAAAAATTTCTCAAGCTTGTACGGGTCAAGCCTCCCATGCGTCCGCACCCCGCTACACAAATCCAGTCCGTAAGGCTGCACAGACTCAATAGCCTCCCGTACATTGTCCGGTCGAAGTCCCCCTGCCAGGAACACCGGTACGGGCACCGATTCCACGATGCGCCGACTGATGGCCCAATTGTGGGTGCGTCCCGTTCCGCCCAGTTCTTTTACGGCGAGATTTGGGTTGCCGCTGTCCAGCAAGATAAAATCTACTTGTGGTGCAATCATCTGGGCTTCCTCCAGACTTTCTTCGCCGATGACGTGTATAACCTGGACGATTTTTACACCGGGCAAGGATTGTCTGATGTCTGTATAAGCGCCTGATTGTAAGGTATCTACAATTTGAACGGTATTGGTCGAAACCTTTTTTTGATGCGCTATGATATCGGCGGCATGGGTCTCGCTGGTGAGCAGAAATGTGGCGATGTTGGTCGGAGTGTTTTGGGCAATTTCAGCAATCAAGGCATCTGAAATAACACCAGGCCCACTGGGCATGTGCCCTACCAGACCGAGGGCAGCGGCACCTAAGTCCACTGCCAATCGGGCTTCTTCCAAGCTGCTGATGCAGCAGATTTTCACTTTGGGTACCTTCATAAATTCGTACTTCGCACTTCGTACTTCGTAATTCGCACCTCGTACTTCGTAATTCGCACCACGCACTTCTACTCCCATTCAATGGTGGCAGGAGGTTTGGTGGAAATATCGTACACCACGCGGTTGATGCCTTTTACGTTGTTGATGATTTCACTGCTCACCTCGGCAAGGAAATCGTGGGGGAGTCGGCTCCATTCTGCAGTCATGCCATCCGTAGAGCTTACTGCGCGCAGCGCGATGGTTTTTTCATAGGTCCGTTCATCGCCCATAACGCCAACCGATTGGATGGGCAACAGGATGGTCCCGGCTTGCCAAACCTCATCATAAAGCCCGTGTTCGCGGAGTTTAGAGGTAAAAATGGCATCGGCTTCTTGAAGGATTTGGACTTTCTCTTCCGTGATATCGCCCAATATACGAATCCCAAGGCCCGGGCCCGGGAAAGGGTGCCTGTTGAGGATATTGGGTGAAACGTTCAATTCGCGGCCCACACGCCGCACCTCGTCTTTAAAAAGAGAACGGAGTGGCTCCACGATTTTCAGTTTTAGTTTTTCCGGCAAACCGCCCACGTTGTGGTGGCTTTTGATGGTCACGGATGGTCCGTGTACGCTCACCGACTCGATGACGTCCGGATAAATCGTCCCTTGTCCAAGCCATTGAAAATCAGGATGGGCCTCGCTTTCTTCCTCAAAAAGGTCGATGAAAAGTTTGCCAATTACTTTGCGCTTTTGCTCGGGGTCGCTGATGCCCGCGAGTGCGTCATAAAAACGAGACTTGGCATCCACGCCTTCTATGTTCAGGCCCATGCCTTTGTAAGAATCCAGCACTTCCTCAAATTCCCCTTTGCGCAGCAAACCGTTGTCGATAAAAAAGCAAAACAGCCGATCGCCAATGGCACGGTGGAGTAGGGTAGCGGCCACCGTGGAATCCACGCCGCCGGAAAGCGCCATGATAACTTTCTCATTCCCAATCTGTTGGCGCAGGGAAACGATGGTTTCATCCACAAAATGCTGCGCTGTCCAATCGCCCGCGCAACCGCAGATGTCGTGGACGAAATTTTTCAAAATTTCAAACCCTTCCAAGCTGTGGAACACTTCCGGGTGGAATTGGATACCATAAACGGGCTTGGCAAATTTGCCTTCTTCGGAACGGAACGCCGCAAACGGAATGGTATCCGAATTGCCCAATACCTCAAAGCCCTCGGGCATTTTGACGATGGTATCCGAGTGGCTCATCCACACCTGGGAGCGCTTGGAAATGCCCGCAAAAAACGGGTCGTTGGGCGCATGGTGTTGGAGCATGATTTTGCCGTATTCTCTTTTGGAGGACTGCGCCACTTCGCCCCCATAAAAATCAGCGGTGAGCTGCGCCCCGTAGCAGATGCCGAGCAGGGGCTTTTTACCGGCAATCAAATTCAGGTCGAGCCGCAGGGCATTTTCCCAACGGACCGAAAAAGGGCTACCGGAGAGGATGACGCCCATGATATCGTCGGTGAGTTCGGGCAATTTGTTGTACGGAACAATCTCGCAATAGACATTCATTTCGCGCACCCGGCGTGCAATGAGCTGGGTGTACTGCGATCCAAAATCGAGGATGAGGATTTTTTGCATAAAATCAGGTAGGGCAAACGTTGGTTTGCCAGGGAAATGCTAGAAGAAGGTGCGAAGGTAAGGAAAGCCAGCCATCAGCCGTGCCTTTCAAACACCCCACACAACCAATTTCCTCGACTTTTCATGCTTTTTTTTGAAAAACCTGCAGCCGTGGCGGCTTCGGTGACGATTTCCTCGTCAGAAAGCAGGATTCCAGAAATGAGCAGCCAACCCTTGGGCTTCAATAGACCGGCCAATGCTGGCAGGGATTCCAGGATGACGTGTCGGTTGATGTTGGCGAGGATTCCATCGAAGTTGGTGCCTTGTACGGCGGCGAGTGTTCCGAGCCGGGCAGTTACGTTTTCCACACCATTGGCCGCACAATTTTCCACGGTGTTGCGGTAAGATTCCTCCTCGATATCCACGGCTTCCACGGCCGCTGCGCCTTGTTTGGAGGCGAGGATGGCGAGAATTCCGGTGCCGCAGCCATAATCCAGGATATGGGTGCCTTGGAGCGGGAGATGCTCGATGGCAGCGATACACTGCCAGGTGGTTTCATGGTGACCGGTGCCAAAGGCCATTTTGGGGTTGATAACCAACTCCCATTTAACCCCAGGGATGGGATCGTGAAAATCTGCCCGTACGGCGCAAAAGTCGCCAACGATGACGGGTTGAAAATTGCTTTCCCAGAGTTCGTTCCAGTTTTGGCCAAGGATGAGTTCCTTCTCCCACGAAAAGTCGAATTGATTTTGTAAATCAGTCAGTTGCGCTTCAATTTCCTGCTCGGAAGCGGAAGCGGGCGCATAGGCATTCAATCCGTCTGTGGTTTCTTCAAAGGTATCGAAAGGGCTGTCGGACAAAAAAGCGACGAGGATTTCGGCGGTTTCCGGGGTGGTCTTGATTTCGTATTTGTGATAATTCATGCAGCTCAGTGTAGAATATTGTGCCGCAAAGAGACGGAAAAACTGTTGATGTTTGGTGTGTGATCGGGATAACTGAATAAACAATTACAGGCGCCTTGAGGACCAAAGATTATCAAGGGCTCTCCCAAATCATAATCGTTGTTCTTTTCAAACAAGTATTCTATTCCCAGCGCGGTTTGTTGGTTAATATTATAACGGACCCCTGTGTAAAAACTGAATACCGGGTTGATTTTATCCCAACTGTCCAAACCAATTTGGTAATGCTCCTCCGTCTCATTTTCAGTGCTAGATCGCCTAACTATCTTGTTTTGGCTTAAAAATGAAAGCTTCTGTGTAATCCCAAATCCCAGTTCCATGGCAAACTTACTGTTTGGCGAAGGGGTCAACTGGAGTTTGATAGGCAGCGAAAGACTAGTATGGTAGGAATCCTGATAACGTTCTGAGGAAGTGAATACCTGGCTTACCCCATTATAAAACTGCCCTTGCGAATGATAAACGACGGATACGTTGGTAACCCTGAAAAGTAATTCCGTGCCCAAACGCAGTTTCTTGGAAAGGGGAATGGTATGCCATATCCCTAGGGCATAGTTACTGCCAGGTTTTGAGGACAATTCATGTCGGTCGGCGTAATAATTTACCTCAATTTCCCTGTTTTTAAAAGGCACAGTATAAGCCCCAGCCTTCATTACCAGTCCAAATTCAGTCTTTTGCGCATTCAATGGAATGAAAAATGCCCCAAGAAGAACCACCAGGTAGAAAAGTTTCATGCTAAACATGGTTTTGGATTGAATCCCCGCTTCCAGGCTGCAAAACTACCTCAACGCTTCGCTTTTTCGCCTAAAATATTGTGTTTCAAGGAAACCGAAAAACTGTTCATGTTGCGTATCGGAATCGTATAATATCCGTAACACATACAATCAACCAGCGCCGAACCGGGTAAATAGCTTGCGTATTGAAGATTATCGGATTGCTCAAAACTGTACTCTAACCCAATAGCGGTTTTGGCATCCAAACGATGAAAAAGCCCCGCCGTCAAGGTTTTTTCTAATTCAAATTGCTCCCAACCAAAATTTTGGAGTGGAAAGCTGTAGGTGGACAATGGATTTTGACCATACTTAAAAGAGGTCGTGCCTAATATGTTTCCAGAAAATGCGCGCGAGAGGCCCGCCCCCAAGGCAAGTGTTGTTTTGCCGTTTTTTTGAAAGGAAATATGGAGTTTTACAGGCAAGGATAGATTGTTTTCTGTAATTTGCTGGTGCTGCCGGTAATCAT
Organism: Saprospiraceae bacterium; assembly: GCA_022842255.1. Taxonomy (GTDB): domain Bacteria; phylum Bacteroidota; class Bacteroidia; order Chitinophagales; family Saprospiraceae; genus M3007. The sequence goes on from JALHPW010000367.1 coordinate 5,163, forward strand.
ACAGATGCAAAATCCCATTGTCGTAATATTCCGAAAAATGCCGCTCTTCACTGACAATCGAAGCGCGGCGATAGAGCAGTTCTCCGGATATCCGCACATAATCGCTCAAACGCTGCGCATACCAAAGTCCAAAAGTGTAGGTCTCGCCAGGTCGCTGCTGAAAGGTGTTCCAGCTTCCGGCCACATTACTCGTGTTTTCCTTTTTTTGATAGGGCAAGGCATAGCTGCCAACTTTTGCCACAAAACCAAATTCGTGGTTCTGTTGTGCAAACACAGACGCAGAGATTGCGATGAACAGCGGAAGGAAGTAGCTTTTTTTCATATTGAACAAGGCTGGATTTTTTTGGAAGACAGCCTTGTTCGATGGAGACGTTGGGTAATGGACTATGAATTTTGTGCCAATGCCCCACTATTCCCCCCAAAACCAGTTTAAGCCCAGGCCAAATTGATGATCTTGATGAGCACTGTCATCGTCATAAAGGTCACTAAAAACCAACTGGTGGTTGCCCAAAACGGAAAGCCTGAGGGATGG
>JALHPW010000368.1 GCA_022842255.1 Saprospiraceae bacterium
TGCGTCCCAAAGTATTGCGGTAGAATCCTGTGCACCGGTGGCAATCCAGCGCCCATCAGGGGAATAATCTTCACATTCAATGTAACCAGTGTGCCCTTGCAGCGTAAAGGCCAACTCTCCTGATTCTGTTTTTAGCACCCATGCATCCGCATTGCTATGGGTGGCCAGTATAAATTCGTTGTTTGGGGATAGTTTTACCTTGCTATACCGTTGTTTGGGCGATCTGAGGGTTTTGAGTTCTTTTCCCTCCTTGTTCCAAAGTTTGATTAAGTCATCACCACCGAGCGTCAAAAAATACTTGCCATCTGCCGAGCAAGATGCAGACCGTACGCCCGAACTGTGCCCAGTAGGGACCACCAGCACCGGTTTTTGAGCAGCAAGTTTGAAGACGGGAAAAAGGAGGGCACTTGAAAACAAGAGGGTTTTCCACATAAACAGCAAGGATTTTGATAATCGAAATCGAGGTAAAACTACTCAACTATGATTTGCAAAGGTGCTTTGACTGCGCTGCAAAAAAAAGCGCGGAAACACGGGGCTTTGAAAACCCCGTATTTCCGCGTGTATGACTAAGTGGAAATACTTGTTAGGTGGTTTAGCTGTTTAGTCGTTTAGGGTTTAGGTGGTTTAGGGTTTAGGAAGAAATGCCCTGAGCAGTAGGGTACATGCCGTACTTCGCAATTCGCACTTCGTACTTCTAATCCTTTGCTTCCCGTCGCTTCATTTCGTCCCGAATCTTGGCGGCCATTTCGTATTCCTCGCTGTCGAGTGCTTCTTGCAAACGCCCCCGAAGGGCATCCATGGGCCAGATTTCAATGGCATTGTCGTCGAGATGGGACGTAGCTGGCACCGCCGAGAACCCGCCGCCCTCTTGTTCTTCCAGAATTACCCCTGCAGCTTCCAAAATGAAGTCGTAGGTGAATATCGGGCATTCAAAACGCACGGCCATGGCAATGGCATCGGAGGTGCGGGAATCGATTTCAAAAAGCTCCCCGTTTTTCATACAAACCAACCGGGCATAAAAAATGCCATCGAGCAAGTTGCTGATAATCACCTCTTTCAACTGGATATCGAAGGTGTCAAAAGCATTTTTAAACAGGTCGTGGGTAAGCGGACGGTTGGGCACCATCCGCTCCAGGGCCACTGCAATGGCCTGAGCTTCAAAGCTTCCGATGACAATGGGCAGCCGACGTTTGCCACGGCGCTCGCCCAGCACCACCGCGTAGTTGTGCGACTGGGTCATGCTGTGCGAAAGGGCGACTATTTCAAGTTCTATACGTCTCATTTAATTGGTGATTTGTTTGTTTGGGGATTTGTTTATTTGTTGTTTGACCATCACTCCATCACTCCATCACTTCATGAATTAGCCTTAAACCTCTTAAACGCCTCATTCAACTGGGGTACTACCTCAAACAAATCTCCCACCACGCCATAATCCGCAGCCTTGAAAAACGGTGCCTCGGCGTCTTTGTTGATGACCACGATGACTTTAGAGTTGTTTACGCCGGCCAAATGCTGGATGGCTCCGCTGATGCCGATAGCAATATACAGATTTGGACGAATAGCGATACCCGTTTGTCCTACGTGCTCGTGGTGTGGTCGCCAATGAGCATCGGCAACAGGGCGTGAGCAAGCGGTAGTGGCGCCCAAAGTTGTGGCCAGATCTTCCACCATGCCCCAGTTTTCAGGCCCTTTCATGCCGCGTCCTGCCGAAACCACGATTTCTGCTTCCGGAAGCGGTACGATGCCCTCCTGGGTTTTGACCGATTTCACGCGGATGCGGCCCTTGGAAGAAGCAACCGAAATGGTTTCCACAGCCACTGCGCTGCCGGTGGCCTCAGGTTTGACCGCATTGCCCATCAGGGAAATGACTTTAACGGCGCTGCTGATTTCGTATTCTGCGATGGCCTTGCCCGAAAAAACAGATTTTTTCACGCGCAAAGCCGATCCATTGCTGCTTGGCAGACTGTTCACGCCCGATACCAAGCCGGCGTCCAAACGCACGGCCAAACGGCCTGCTACGGATTTACCGGTGGAGGTATGGCCCAAGACTACCACGGTTGCACCATTGTTTTTGGCCACCTCTGCGATGGCAGCGGCCACGGATTGGCTGTCGAATTGGTCGAAGGCGGCATCAGAGACATGCAGCACTCGGCTTGCCCCATAACGGCCGATTTCTCCGGCGTCCTGTACGGTGCCAAGCACCAAGGCTGCGCAAGAAGTACCCAGGGCATCCGCCACTTTTTTTCCGTAGGTAACGGCTTCAAAAGCCGATTTTTTAAATTGTCCACGCGGGGACTCCGCAAATACCAAAACCATATTTTGGAATGATAAGTGATTAATGTTAAATGATGAGTGTTCGGAGATAAGTATCAATGATAATGGGTAAAAGCCGCTTATCACTTACCACTTATCTCTCAACACTAAATAACTTTCGCTTCTTCGTGCAGGAGTCGAACCAGTTCGTCCATTTGATCGGGTTGAACCAGTTTTACCCCGGATTTAGCAGGAGGAAGACTGAATTGCACGGCTTTGGCTGCATCCTCGAAAGGTACCGGCGCCACTTCCTTGAGGGGTTTGGTCCGGGCGGTCATGATACCGCGCATATTCGGGATACGCTGCTCGGCCATGCCTTTGGCTGCACTGAGCACAAATGGCAAATCAACTTCCACCGCTTCGACCCCACCTTCGATGTCACGTTCCAGCGAGGCAACCGTGCCGTTGACATCCAGTTTGGATGCATAAGAAACATATGGCAGGTCCAAGTGTTCAGCTACCATGGCCCCCACTTCGGAGCCATTGTGGTCGATGGTTTCTTTGCCAAAGAAAATAATATCGAAATTTTCACCGCGGGCATACTCGGCAATTTGCTTTGCAACATAGCCTGCGCCTTTGGGGTCGCAGTCGATGCGCACGGCCTCATCGGCGCCGATGGCGAGTGCTTTGCGGATGGTGGTTTCGTTGGCCGCAGGGCCTACGTTGAGTGCTACCACTGTGCCGCCGAGGGTTTCACGAAGTTCGCAAGCACGAACCAGTGCATACCATTCGTCGTAAGGATTCATAATGAATTGTACTCCGGCAGCGTTGAACTCCGTGCCATCGGCGTTAAAGGAGATCTTCGAGGTGGTGTCGGGAGTTTGGGAAATACAGACCAATAATTTCATTGTAAAAATAGCCGCTACTTTTGTGGGCGCGCAAAGGTATGGAGCAGGACAAGAAAGTTGGAGATTCCAGCACCTTTGTGTCAGGAAATTTTAGAAATCATGATCAATCGCTTACAATACCTCACTCAACTCCTCGAATCTTCCCCTACAGACTCCTTTGTGCTGTTTGCGCTCGCCAAGGAATACGAAGGGGCGGGTGACGACGTTCAAGCACTTTCGTTTTATATTCGTTTGTTGGAGTCGTCTCCCGCGTACATTGGCACCTATTATCATTTGGGTAAACTTTACGAGCGCAAGGAAGATTTCCAAAACGCCATTTTAACCTATAAACAAGGCATTGCGGTAAGTCGCCAAGCGGGCGACCGTCACGCACAAAGTGAACTGCAAGGAGCACTTTTAAATTTAGAAGACCCGGAATGAGCAAATTCAATTTGAGTATCCCCCTTTTGTGCGCATGTTTTTTGTTGGTTTCGGCCAAGGAAACGGGCTGCCGTAAAAGCGCCATCCTTGGGGAGACCCGCCCCGCAACGGACGTCCGCAGTCCGCAATACCTGCAAAAAAAACTGCGGTCGCATGAAGACCCTGATTTAAAGTTCATGAATGCCCAAGCCAAGATATTTGTGGAGGGCAATGGCCAATCTATCGGTGCTACCGCCAACATTATCTGGATTCGCGACAGTGTTATGTGGTTGAATGTCAAGAAGTTCGGGCTAGAAGCAGCCAGAGCTTTGGTGACCCGAGATTCGGTTTTTGTGCTCAACCGACTGGAGAAAAACTACTCCGCCCGGGGCCTTGAATCATTGCAAAGACAATACAGTTTGCCTGCCGGATTCGATTTGATTCAGAGCCTGTTGTTGGCTTCGCCCTGGTATTTTGAGGACATTGAATTGGAATCGGATATCAAGGACGGGATGCACCGGCTCTCGGGTTCGAATGGCCGTTTTGCCACCGATTATCGTTTGGAAGAGGAGCCTTTTTGGCTTCGCCAGGAAATCTTTTTACAGCCCCGCGAAACCCGAACAATGTCGATTTTATTCGAAAATTACAAAAAAAAGGCGCTGGCGGGCTGGTTTCCATATCTTCGCACGGTGGAAGCCTACAGTCAGGAGACGGGTGATTTACGCCTTTCCATAGAGCTCAATGACGTGGAGTTCAATGTGCCCAAAAGTTTTCGCTTTGAGATTCCCAAACATTATGAATTGGTTGAGTAATTTGTTTGCTACAAACTTGCCAAAAGTTAGACCGGTGTTGGTGGTTGCGCTCTTGCTGCTGCCTTTGTTGGCGTTTTCTCAAACCAAAAAGGAACTGGAAGAAAAGCGCAAAAAAATTCTTCGGGACATCCAGTCCACCGAGCGGATGATCAAAAAGACGGCCAAAACCAAAGAGGCTGCTTACGACCGGTTCCTTGCCTTGCAAAGCCAAATCGAAAGCCGGGAAGCGCTTATCCAAAACTTGCAAGATGAAATTGTGGATGCGGAGACGGGAATAGTGCGCAACCAGGAAGTCATTGCTGCCCTTAGCAACGACGTGACCAAAATGCGCGAAGAATACGGCCGCACCGTGCGCAATGCCTTCAGACGCAGGACATTAAGCAATCCAATCCTGTATATTCTTTCTGCCGAAAGCCTCAACCAGGCCTTCAGGCGTTGGCTTTTTTTGCGCAAATACGACGAACGCCGCCGTGAGCAAGCAGAGGCCATTCGCTTTACCCAGGAGATGTTGTCCAAAAAAACAGCCAACCTTGAATCGACCCGGATTGAAAAGGAAAACCTGCTTGTTTCGATGCAGGGCCAAAAAGCAACCTTGACCGGCGAGCTCACAGAAAAAGATGTGATGCTCAAAGACTTGAGCAAGGACGAGGCGAGGCTGAAAACAGACCTGGAGAAAAAGCAAATTGCCCATGAAGCCCTTAACAACGCCATTGAAGGGGTTATCCAGGAAGAAGTGCGTAAACGGGTAGAAGAGGCTAGGAGTAGGCCTAAGCCAGCCGCTACCAAGCCAGAAACCTCGACCAAAGACCCCGTGGTAAATTCAGCTCCCAGTCCACCCAAACCCGAAAAAGCCAAACCCGCGGTTGCGGAGGTCAAACCACGTGCCGATGAGGACAACCAATCGTTCAATTTCCGAAAAAACAAGGGCCGACATCCCTGGCCGGTAGAAAACGGATTTGTTTCGCGCGGTTTTGGTAAACAAAAACACCCCACGCTCAAAAATATTGAGATAACGAACAATGGTGTGGATATCCGGACCGAAGAAGGCGCCGCCGTGCGTTGTGTGGCCGATGGTCGCGTGGCGGGCGTGCAATTTGTACCAGGGCATGATTATAAGGTGATTGTCCAACATGGCGACTATTACACGGTATATACCAACCTAGCCTCTACAAGCCTAAGCAAAGGAGATGAGGTAAAAACCCGACAAAATATTGGACAAGTGAGCACCAACAATATCACGGGTACCTCAGAATTGCATTTTGAGGTATGGCAGCAAAAAGAGCGAATGAACCCCGCGCTTTGGATAA
>JALHPW010000369.1 GCA_022842255.1 Saprospiraceae bacterium
TGGGCGTTTTCGTGCAAGGCACGCAGGGCAATGAAATTTACAATGCCACGGTGCGCTACGATTTCAACTACGTGAACCGTCCTGTTTCTGTATTGAATCGTTGGACCGGTGCGGGCACCTCTAATTTCGAGCCGAGGGTCAACCTGCTCGACCCTAATCAAAACGCCCGCGTCAGCGACCGCTTTGTGGAAGACGGCTCCTATCTGCGCTTGAAAAACATCCAATTGGGTTATTCGCTCCCAAAATCGCTCCTGAGTAAAATCAAGTTCGAAAAATTCAGGCTCTACGTTTCTGCACAAAATCTCTTCACCTTTACCCAATACTCGGGCATGGACCCAGAAATTGGTGCCTATGGTGGCCCGCTCAACGCCGGGGTGGACAGAGGCTTTTACCCACAGGCTCGTGTGCTTTTGGGTGGCGTGAACGTGACGTTTTAACCTAAACCTAAAACCTCATAAGTTTATGAGGTGGAGATTAAAAAATATCATGAAACAGCATAAACTATTCATAGTCATTATCTTGGCTGCCTTGCTCCCAAGTGCTTGCCAAAAAGACTTCCTCGACCGCAAGCCACTGGTAGGCACCACCGAGGAGAATTTTTACCGCACCCAAGCGGATGCCATCGCTGCAGTGAACGCCGCGTATGCCCCCTTGCAGTTCGAAATTTCCCCTGCCGGGCACTTCCGCTGGATTTGGGGCGATATCATGTCGGACGATGCCATTAAAGGCGGTTCGGGCGACAACGATGCGAACGAACTGCTGCAACTCGAAACGTTCCGCGGTCCGACGAATACCGAAAACCTGGAAAGTGAATGGGCAGCAGATTACGAAGGAATTTACCGGGCCAATGTGGTACTGGAGCGGGTACCGGGCATCGAAATGGATGGAGCCTTAAAGACCCGAATCCTGGGCGAAGCCCACTTCATCCGGGCCTGGTTTTACTACAACCTGGTTACGATGTTTGGAGGTGTACCACTCGCCGACCACGTTTTGGCGCCCAGCGAATACAACCTGCCACGCGCAGATGCATCGCAGGTGTGGGCACTGATTGAATCTGATTTGCAAACGGCAGCATCTAGTCTGCCGGTCCGCAGCGGCTATGCACAAGAAGATTTGGGACGTATAACCAAGGGCGCGGCGCAGGCCTTGTTGGCCAAGAGCTATCTTTGGCAAAAACGCTGGGCGGAGGCAGAGGCTGTCGCGAACGAAGTCATTCAATCCAATGAATATCAATTGGTTGCGGATTACGCGAACATCTTTACCCAAGCTGGGGAAAACAATTCAGAGTCGGTATTTGAAATCCAGTACATGAACGCATCGGGCGGCAACTGGGGTAAAAACAACGCCAATGAGGGCACGTTTACCCCGGTGTTCCAGCGCGCTCGTGGCCAGTTTGAAGGTTTTGGGTTCAATATCCCGACCGAAGATTTTGCACAGGAATTTTTCAAAGAAGGCTTTGAAGACCCTCGTTTGAAAAGTACAGTTTTCCGTGTGGGCGATGCTATGGGCGACCGGGGTATTTTCACCAAAGACGCAACAGGTGGCTTCCCATACGATTACTATCCTAAGAAGTATTTCACCTACAAAAACGAGGACGCTCCTTTTGGCGACCCCAACCCGAATGGTGGGACCAACGACCGGGTTATCCGTTTTTCGGATGTGCTGCTGATGCATGCGGAAGCCGCTGCACAGAATGGCAACGAACCCGGAGCCCGCACTTCCTTGAATCGGGTTCGGGCCCGCGCACGCGGCAATGCATCTGGCATTTTGCCCGATATTACGGCCTCAGGTCAAGCCTTGTTGGATGCCATTTATCGCGAACGTCGCCTCGAATTGGGTCTGGAAGGCCATCGCTTTTTTGACCTGGTGCGCACCGGACGGGCACAAACCGCCCTGGGCCCCTTGGGGTATCAGGACGGCACTCACCGCGTATTCCCTGTGCCTCAATCGCAGATACAAGCCACCAACGGCGCCATTGTTCAAAACCCAGGGTATTGATTTACGAGGTGCGAATTACGAATTACGAGGCCGTGTCGCCAAAATTCGTAATTCGCACCTCGCAATTCGTAATTCGTACCTCGTAATTCGTAATTCAAAACGTCCCGGAACGGGGTTTCGGGTTCCAAAATATATGAAAAAGACAATTCCTTTTTTCGCTTTTTTACTGGCATTGGCCGCTTGCACACCTTTTGAGGAGAGCGATATCGACCTGCCAGCACAACCAGCCGCCCCCATTTTTACGGCTGAATTTTTGAGCGGCGATCCCAACAGGGTCGTGGTTACCAACCTCTCTGCGGGCTTTTTTGATTTCACGTTCGATTTCCCTGGAGGCATTCCGGCCAAATCCAAACGGGCAGTGGATACCGTTTTCTACACCAATGCCGGGGATTTTGTCATCACATTGTTTGCATCCGGCGAAGGCGGTGGCGGGGTATCTCAAAGCAGTAAAATCGTCAACATCGCCAACGATGCCACGGCCCAATGCGACCCAATGGTCAGCCTGTTGACCGGCGATTGCGAAGCGCCTGGCAAGTGCTGGACCTTTACCCATGCAGCTGAGGCCATTCGCGTGGGCCCAACCCCTGGTTCGGAGGAATGGTACAAGTCTCCGGTTAACGGGCTTCAGGACGCGCAGTACGACGACCAGTTTTGCTTTTATTTTGAAGGGGCAAAATTCCAATATGCCAACAATGGGCAGACCGTTGACCCATGGGCCGGGTACGTCGCAGTGCCGTTTACGCCTCCCACCAACCAGACCTGGCTCATTACCAAAGGTACCGGCGATGGAGGAAAAGACCAAATCATCTTGCCAGTTGGCGCTTTCATCGGCACCTGGGATTCCGGGCCCGTGTACGACATCGCCTCTTTGACAGAGACGGAGCTCGTGCTGCGTTCGCCCATTCGAAATCAAAACGGATCTCCGGGCACAGGTTGGTTTGAATTTACTTTGGTGAAAATCTGATACGCAGGAACATGGAATTTTTGTTAAAATCGCTCCTGTTGGTTTCTTTTTTTGGGGTTTCGCAAAAATGTGCCTTGCCCAAAAAGTCGGTTTCGAGTACAGAACCAAAACTGGTTTGGAGCGATGAATTCAATGTTCCCGGCTTGCCAGATAGCACCAAATGGGGGTATGACCTTGGCACTGGGTGTCCGAATATTTGTGGTTGGGGCAACAACGAACTGCAATTTTACAATGCGCGCCGAGCAGAAAACGCGCGTGTGGAAAATGGTCGGTTGCTGATCGAAGCCCATCGGGAATCCTGGCAGGACAGGGGTTATACCTCTGCCCGGTTGGTGTCGAAACACAAGGGAGATTGGACCTATGGCCGGTTTGAGGCCAGGATTAAATGCCCGGTAGGACGTGGTACCTGGGCGGCGTTTTGGATGTTGCCCACCGACTGGAAATACGGTGGCTGGCCACATAGCGGTGAGATTGACATCATGGAACATGTTGGTTTTAAACGCGATTCGGTGTTTGCCACAGCACATACCACTACCTTTACGAACAGCAGGGGCACAGAGAATACACGCGCTTTCTTCCTGCCCGATGCCGAGTCTGCTTTTCATGTCTACGCCGTTGAATGGAGGCCTGACCGTATGGATTTTTTTGTAGATGACGTCCGATTCAACACCGTCCAAAATCTGCACCAAACCACTGCAGAATGGCCTTTCGACCAACGTTTTCACCTCATTTTGAACCTCGCTGTAGGGGGCAACTGGGGTGGTGCAAAGGGAGTGGATGAAAGCATTTGGCCGCAAAAAATGGAAGTGGATTATGTTCGGGTGTATGCGTTTTAATACCTATTCCAAACCTCGTAGGTTAAAAAAACCTACGAGGTTTCATTTCAAAAATTAGTGAGCCATGACTTTTCTAAAAAATACTGCAGCCTTTCTTTTGATTGGCCTTTTTGTATTCGCGGCCTGTAAAAAGGACCCCGAACCCACTCAACCGAGTCTCCCAACCCTGTCCATCGAAGACGTGACCGTGTTGGAGGGTCTGACCAATGGTACCGTCTCCGTCAAGGTATCTCTTTCAGCCGCTTCCCAGAACAATGTACTGGTGAACTATGCTACCTTGGACAGCACGGCAAAATCCGGGCTTGATTACACCGGGAAAACGGATGGCGAACTGATTTTTTTGGCAGGCGAACTTGAAAAAAGCATCGTCGTTCCACTTAAGGGGGATGCTGTGTTGGAGCCGGACGAGAGATTCCAAATCCTGTTGCTCAACCCTGTGAATGCCACGCTCGGGCGCGCCAAGGCTACCGTAACCATCCAGAACGATGATGCGGACAACCCTTTCAACATCCCAACCACGGGTTATACCACGCCTGAAACGTATGCGGGCAAAACCCTTGTTTGGCGCGACGAATTCAACGGCAGCTCCTTGAACCTGAGCGATTGGACCTTTGAAACCGGCGCCAGTGGCTGGGGCAACAACGAACTCCAGTATTATCGTCCTGAGAATACCATTTTTTCGGGCGGGAACCTGATTATTGAGGCCAAAAAAGAGAGTTTTGGTGGGGCCGCCTACACCTCCTCGCGCCTCATCACGAAGGGTAAAAAAGAATTCAAGTTTGGCCGAATCGATATCCGCGCGGCCTTGCCGGAAGGTCAGGGTATCTGGCCCGCACTTTGGATGTTGGGGGGCAATATTAGCACGGTCAACTGGCCGCTATGTGGCGAAATCGACATCATGGAATTGGTGGGGCACCAACCCAACCGAGTACACGGAACCGTTCACTATGGCACCAACAGTGGGCAGCACCAATACGTAGGGAACTCCACAGCGCTTGCGGGGACTGCCAAATTCAGCGATGAATTCCACGTGTTCTCCATTGTTTGGGAGCAGGATAAAATTGTATGGCTCCTCGACGACGTGCAGTTTTATCAAATCACGGCGGCGGAGATAGCCCCTTCCCCGTATCCGTTCAACCAGGACTTTTTCTTCATATTCAACATCGCGGTGGGTGGCAATTGGCCGGGCAGCCCGGATGGCAGCACCAATTTCCCACAGCGCATGATTGTGGATTACGTGCGGGTGTTTCAGTAAACAGCACTAAACTGGCGCTTCAGCGCATGATAGGGCTTTGCGACAAAATCTTGAGCGGTTTTGTTTCAAAGCCCTTTCTTTTTGGGGAAAGTCCGTAGCAACCATCTCAAGTCCTTATTTTGCGCTCCATTTATCACAAGACCCAAAACAGGTTCGATTTTTACCACAATGCAATACGTTTCAGCCGAACAGGCCCTTCAAATTATTCAATCCAACCAACATGTTTTTGTCCACGGAAGTGCTTGCACCCCCGTTTTTTTACTTCAGCAATTGGCAGAACAGGCCCATCGGCTAACCAATGTAGAACTGGTGTCCATCAGTTTGTATGGGGATGTAACGGTGGACAAGCCTATTTTTCATCCCAATTTTCGCTTCAATTCCTTGTTTGTTTCGGGGAGTATCCGTCAGGCTGTAAATGAGGGACGTGCCGATTATGTACCGGTTTTTTTGAGTGAAATACCGGAATTGTTCAAACGCAGCATCATCCCGCTCGATGTGGCCCTGGTCATGGTCTCAGAACCAGATTCGCACGGTTACTGCTCTTTGGGCACATCGGTGGACATTGCCCGTTCTGCGGTCA
>JALHPW010000370.1 GCA_022842255.1 Saprospiraceae bacterium
CTGTTTGAGCGATGGAATGCTGCGCAAACCGCCCCCGTAATCAATTTCAAGTCGGGTATGGGCCGCCACTTCCGCCAGGATATGCAGGTTGGCAGGTCGCCCCGTACGTGCACCATCCAAATCCACCATGTGAAGTCTGCGGATGCCAGCGGCTTCAAGTTCTTGCGCCAATTCGAGTGGACTGGCGTCGTATTCTGTTTTTTGCTCGAAATCGCCTTGGCGCAACCGCACAAGTTTGCCGTCGAGCAGGTCGAAGGATGGAATAATTTGCATGAAGATGTCCTCGTTCTTGAAAGGTTGTTTGGGCGGGCAAAGGTGGTGAAATTCAAAACATGAAAATCAAAATCTTTACAATGAAATGCGGCAACCCTCCAAAAGGCTAAAGTGTGGCAAGAGCGGGAATTTACAAAACTGCCTTACTTTTGCCTATCAAAATATACACTCCCACCAAAATGGTTCCTTCCAAAAACTGTTTGATTGCCACATTTTTGTGTCTGCTGACTTCCAGCTTCCTATCCGCACAAAGCGCTGCAAACAACCAGAACTACCTTACCACAACCGCCCAGGCTGGTGAAGACGCACTGGATCTGCTCGATCGCTATGCACTTGCCGATTTCAGTTGCAACGTCACACAATTCCTTAAGATAAATGACCTGGAGAACAACCGCCTCAAAGCCGGAACGACCTATAAAATTCCAGTGCTGGTAGTAGTATATAATGGAAAAAGTATCCGTACCACCCTGAAAATCGAAGACTGGAAAACGGCCAAACGAATCGAGGAGTACAATAAAATGGCAAAACGGGAAGGGCTTCGCCCCGATTATTTTATCGAGAACAAAAAACTTTGGGTGCCTTGGCATGAACTCAACTGCCCGGAGGTGAAAACTTCTAAAATGGCTGCAGGGGTCGGGCTGGCCACCGAAAAGGTCCGCGAAAAAGCACAGTCACGCCCATCGCCCAAAGTGGTTGCCGGAGGGGAAAAAGACCTGAATGGCGACCGGATATTCCCGATTTTTGGACCAGCATACCAAAAAACACCACTCCTCAACCGAAATATGAAGGGCAAGGTGTTTTACCTGATTAGCGGCCATGGCGGGCCTGACGTGGGCGCACAAGGCAAACGTGCGGGCCATACGCTCTGCGAGGACGAGTATGCCTATGATGTCACCCTACGCCTACTCCGTTTGCTGGTAAGCCATGGGGCCACCGCCTACATGATTGTCCGGGATGACAACGATGGCATTCGGGATGAACAGTATTTGAAATGCGACAAGGATGAGGAGGTACTAGGTGGCTTGGAGATTCCCTACGACCAAAAAGAACGGCTCCAACAACGCACGGACATCATCAATGCCCTGACCGAAAAACACAACCGGGCGGGACAGAGCGACCAGACCATTATCGAAATCCACGTTGATTCACGGAGCCAATTGAAAAAACAGGACGTGTTTTTTTATTACCGCCCCGACAGCGAACCAAGTTTGGCCTTGGCCGAACATATTCACCAAACGTTTGAAGCAAAATACCGCAAAGCCCAGGGTGGGCGTGGATATGGCGGCACTGTCACGCCTCGGTATCTATTCACACTCAAAGAAACCTACGCCCGCCGTGCGGTGTACATAGAACTGGCCAATATCCAAAATGATTGGGACCAGCAACGCCTAGTGCTCAAAAACAACCGCCAGGCCATTGCAAATTGGATTTGCCATGGGTTGTTGACGCATTAATTGTTTTGGATTTAGGGTTTGCCAAGGGCAGTGTCTCCTAAACCCTAAACAATCAGCCCTAAACCGTTAACAATCAACTTTCCTTAGGCACAATCTCTGTTTGTTGCCCAAAATAATGGGCAAATTTGGCAATGTCTTCTGCCAGCTCTTTATTTTGGGTTGCCTTGAGATAGGTTTGGCTCAGGGACCGAAGGGTTTGGTACATAAACCGGTCCATCTCCAGCACCTGCATTTCTTTGGTCCAGAGGTCGATTCTCAAAGTATCGCGGTGTTCCTTGTCGAACAAAGCGATGGCCATGGCCTTGCACTCTTCCAACTCGCCGCCATTGCGGTCGCTGGCCCCCCATTCGATGCGTACAGGCACTTGTTCGGCGTTTAACCCCACGCGGAGGGTAATGTCACTGGTTTTCACCACTTCGTTCGAGTCCATTTTGAAAAAATTTGTTTCAACAAAAGAGCGGCAAAAGTAGTAAAATGCCCGACTTTTGAGCGAGCCGATCTTATCAGGACGATGCTGATTTTCCACACATTGACCACATTGGCCTTATTGACCACATTTTTTAATCATGACCCTGCATTTCAGCCACGATTTTGACGCAATAGTCTATGCGCCACCCTCGCCCCAGCGCGAAGGCGAGTACTACTTCGGCCCGTCCAAGCTGCTACTCTGGCTAGAAAGCCAACTGGGCCTAAACGGTTATCGGAACAACACCGCCTACCTGCGCATCGAGCTGTACCGGCAAGCCCTCAATCAACACCTTGAAGAAGCCTCCACTAGGCCATTTTTTGAAAAATCGTTCGAGGCGGACCGCTTTGCCACGGCCGAATCCTTGCTGGGCTGGCGGGATGAACTATTGTTGGCTGGTTGGGATTTTGCGCTTTCGGACTCCTTGCCACTCCGCTTGAAGGACCTTGCCGAGGTGGAAGCCCTGTTTCAGAAAAAACTTCAAGACCCGGAATTAGGCGTCCAGGCTGCCGGGTTTGCCGATCGTTTTGCGGAGGTATTGGGTATGTTGAAGCAGCGAAACATTCAATTGGACGAAATTCTGCTGTATGAACCTTTTTACTTACAAACCCCTGTTATTCAACGAACTATAGCCATTTTTCGCAGTCAGGGCATCCGCATTCAGGAAATTGAAATCCAGGGGACTGCGGCTAGCGATACCCCTTTGGGTCAATTACAAAAAGGGCGCGGAGAAGGCGCTGGACGCTTGGCGATACTTCGGGCGAGGCGGGATTCGGATGCGGCTACTTTTCTTGCACAAACGCTGCGGGAAAACCCCGACTACCGCCCAACGTTTTTAATCCCAGAAATGAACCTTTTGTTGGAACAAAACCTGGTCAACGAAGGGTTTGCACCGATGGGCGTATTGTCGGCTTCCTTGGCCAGGCCCTCCTTGCAAGTGCTCAAACTCGCCCCCGCATTTCTTTGGGAACCCGTCGATGTGTTCAAAATCATGGAATTCGTCACCCTGCCTGTCAAACCACTGGACTCCGGTTTGGCCCTTGAAATAGCCAGGGTATTGGCAGAAAAACCGGGCTTGTTCAGCGACACCTGGTTTGCCGCTGTTTTTAGTTATTTAGAACAGGCCAATGTCTCGGACGAAGCCCGCAAACAATACGATTTTTGGTTCGACCGCCGCCGCTATCCTGCCGATGCCACCGCTCCCAAACGCGACGCAATAGCGCTGTATGGCTATTTGCAGGAATGGGCCCAAGGATCTTTTGAGGAAACGAGCAGCACCAATTCCTCCCTGCTGGTACTTGCCGAGCAAGCGCGCCGTATCCGGGAACTGCTGGAGACACTCCCCGAGCAACGCATCGGCTTCTTGGAATTGGAGCGTATTGTACGCACCATTTACGAGCCCTCCCCCATGCAGCTTGCGCCCGCGGAAGTGGGTGGTTTTGCTTTCTTTCACCAACCGGGCGCTATTGCCAAACCGGTGCAAGACCTGGTTTGGTGGAATTGCATTTTTGAAAACGCAACCCCCGCGCCTGACAAATGGCAAAAAGAAGAGCGCTTGTTCCTTGAAAACCAAGGACTTGCACTCGAATCTCCCCGAATGCAAAGCCAACGAAAACAATTGCTGCAATTGCGCCCTATGCTCCAAACCGCTGGCAGTCTGTTGTTGGTCATCCCGCAACAGGTGGATGGCGCGGAGGCTGTTCCGCCCCTGTTGCTCAGCGATATAGAGGCTGTTTTTGGCGAATTAACCCATGAATTTACCTTCCAGTTGGATCAGCCGTCCGACCGGGAGCGGCTAAAACAATGGCTCAAAACCCCCACACAGGAAAACATCGCGCAGCGAAGCTCGGCCCGTCCACGGCCCATTCTCCAGGTTTCCAAACCTGGTTTGTTAAGTTCCAGTCCGTATGAGACCCCGACCAATCTCGATAGTTTGTTTTACTACCCCCATCGCTGGTTTTTTCGGCAAAAAGCTCGACTGTACAACTCCAGCCTGCTCAGTGTAACGGGCGAAACGACCCTGTTGGGCAGCCTGGCGCACCGCTTTTTTGAAAAACTTTTGAAAGATAACCTGGAAACGCTAGACCGGAAGACCTTGCACGAGTGGGTCGAAAACGAAGCCACCAACCTGCTTCCAAAGGAAGGAGCGACCCTTTTGCTGTACGGCAAGGAACCCGACCGGATTTCGTTTTTGAGCCGGGTTAAAAATGCCGCCTGGAGCCTGGTTTCCTTGCTTCGTTCCAATGGTTGGGCAGTAGAAAGCACCGAAATGGAATTAACGGGCGAATTCGTAGGGATGCCTGTACGCGGAAAGGCGGATTTGGTGCTTCGCAGGGGCGACGAATTGGCCATTGTCGATTTGAAATGGAGCGGGGCAAAACGCCGTAAAGAGTTGATTCAGAACGGGGAAGACCTTCAATTGGTGCTCTATGCCCATTTGTTGCCGCCTCCAGAAAACTGGCCCCACACGGCCTATTTTATCCTAGATGAAGGCAAGATGATTGCCCGCAACACGGCAGCATTTAAAGAGGCCGTAGTGGCAGGCCGTGGTGGGGACGACCATGTGGCGGCCTGCACGTCGATATTTGAAAAAATGGAAAAAACCTACGCCTGGCGGATGGCGCAAATCGAACGCGGCATGGTAGAGCTTCGAAGTGCCCGTACCGCAGCCGAATTGGAGGCTTTGTACGAAGGCCAGCTATTTGATTTGTTGGAAATGAAGCACGAAGACGCCCCCTGGGATGATTACCGTACGTTGATGACGGTACACGGTTGACGGTACACGGTCAATAGTCAAAAGTCTAACTACTTTTGCGGCATGGCAAAAATTTGGGCTATTTACGCTGCGGCGCTTTTTCTGATCTTAATGACCTTGAGCCTTCCTATTGTTGGCTTGAACATGGCGATAACGCCAGGGAAACGTGCTTTACGGAACAATATTTACTATCTCCACCACATCTTCACGCCGATTTTTTTGACATTGGTGGGCATCCGCTTGAAGGTGGAGGGTAGCGAACGACTTGACCCTAAACAGAGTTATGTCATTGTGGGCAACCACAGCTCATCGCTCGATTTTATCATCAATGGCCATGCCTTTCCGGGGGTGTTCCGATTTTTAGCCAAACAGGAATTGCAAAAAATTCCTGTTTTTGGGCTGATCGTCAGGAAGATGTGCCTGGTGGTCGACCGTAGCAGTGCCATGAGCCGGGCACGGAGTGTGGTAGCCATCAAACAACAATTGGCGGAAGGTTGGAGTATCTTAATTTACCCGGAAGGGAGCCGTAACACTACCGACCAGCCGCTGGGGCATTTTTTTGATGGGGCATTCCGTATCGCCATTCAAACGGGTGCACCGGTGGCCATTCAAACCATCGTGAACATCCGTCACATCACCGTTAACGGAAAAGGGCTTAGATCGGAAGAGCAC
>JALHPW010000371.1:0-5236 GCA_022842255.1 Saprospiraceae bacterium
CGTAGATATAAATTCGAACCAATCCACAGAAGCGACGCTCCTGCTCCACGATGTATTGGGAAGAACGGTTTCTGTACAAACCGTACAAATCCTAGAAGGGAAAAACTCGTTCCCGATTGCGAAAAAACTCTCCGAAGGCTTGTACACCATACTGCTTCAAGGAGAATTTGGACTAAAACAGGTCTCGAAACTTGTCGTTACAAAGCCTTAGAGAATTACGATTTGGGAATTACGATTTACGATTGATTGTTTTGATGCGAAGCTGGCCTGAATCTGTGAGCAGGTCCAATAATCGTAATTCCCAAATCGCAATTCGTAATTCGCTACCTTTCCTTTAAAAAGTACATATCAATTTCGCCCTTGTGCTTGGCTGTGATTTTGCCTCGGTAATCGCATTTGAACGTATCTTTCAATAAAGCGTAGGTAGCGCCGCTGAGGTTGATTTTGCCGGGCTCACTGCTGCTTTCCATACGTGCAGCGGTATTTACGGTATCGCCCCAAATGTCGTAGGCAAATTTTTTCACGCCTACGATGCCCGCTACCACCGGACCGCTGTGCATCCCAATCCGGATTTCGAATTTTTGGGCCATGTCTTTTTGCCGCTCCCGCACAAAGGCCTGTATCTCCAAGGCAGCTTTTGCGGCCATTTGCGCATGTTGCGGATTGGGCACGGGCAAGCCCGAAACAGCCATGTAGGCATCGCCGATGGTTTTGATTTTTTCCAAACCATAACGTTCGATGATCTCGTCGAAAGCCTTGAAATTCAGGTGCAGTTCACTGACCAAATCTTGAGCGGAGAGTTTTTCCGAAATCTGCGTAAAATCAACAAAATCAGTAAACAAAACCGTCACTTCATTGAACTGCCTGGCCATTGCGCGACCGTTTTCTTTCAACTCGCCAGCCACCTCGGCCGGAAGGATGTTGAGCAACAATTCGTCAGATTTTTGCTTTTCCGCTTGAATGATTCGGTTCGACTTCTGCTGGTTGAGGAAGTTGCGAAAAATGAAAAACGACAACAGGGACAAGAGGGCAATCCCCCCCAGATAGAGCAATCCCTGGGTCTTTCGGGTCTGTAATTCCCGATCCTTTAGCTCAATTTGTGTTTGCTGGAGACTTACTTGGGTGGCCTGCAGTTTTTTCTCGTTTTCGGCCAAACTCAACTGTTCTTCTTTTTCTCGGGTCAGGCTTTGCTCAAACTGTAGGTCGGCCTGTGCCTTCAGGTATGCCAGTTGTTGAAGTGCCTTTTCCTGATTGGCCAGGTTGATGGCGATTTGTTTGTATTCCAGCTCTTGTTGTTGTTTGGCTGCGAGCAATACCTGTTGTTCGAGTTTGGCGTCTGTAAGAATCTGGTGTTGTCGCAATGAGTCTTCCTTTTTACTGAACTCGTATTGCAAGCTCTTTTTGGTCACCTCTTTCTGTTTCTCCACGTTGTTGATGCTGTCTCTCAACACGATATACCCTTGATAAGCAAGGTAGGCGCTGTCAAATTTTTCCGTGGCTTGATAAATCTGGGAAAGGTTGAGCAATGCCTCGCTGGCGGTAGATAGGGAACCCACGCTGGTGGCCAATTCGAGGGCTTTGGATTCGTATTCCAGCGCCGGACCATAGTTTTTCTGCAAAAAATGGACGTTTCCGATGCTCGCATAGTTGAACGCGACGCCCTTTTTGTCCTTGATTTTTTCGGAAATGGCCAGCGCCCGTTCGTGGTATTGAATGGCAGCCGGATAGTCGGCCAATTGGATATAAACATTGCCGATGTTTCCCAGGTTGTTGGCAATCCTGGGCTGATTGCCCAATTGTTCGTTGATTTTCAAGGCGCGCTGCTTGTATTCAAGCGCTTTTTTGTAATCCAGCAACTGGGTGTACACATTGCCCAGGTTGACCAGATTGCCGGCCACACTTTGCAGGTTATTGCTGCTTTCGCTGATGGCCAGGGCCTTTTCATAGTACTCAATGGCCCTGGGATAATCGTGCAACTCATTGTAGATGTTGCCGATATTGCCCAAACTATTGCCCATTCCGGTCTTGTTGCCGGTACGCTCGTTGATGCTGAGCGTTTTTTGATAATATTCGAGTGCCCTTGGGTAATCAAATATGGAATAATACACCAGGCCAATGTTGTTGTAATTATTGCCAACACCCTGCAAATTGCCCAAACGCTCGTTGATTTGAAGTGCTTTTTGGTAATTTTCGAGCGCAGCCGGATAATCCGCCTGGGTCAGCTTGTTGGCCCCCATGGCGCTCAAGGCCCCGGCCAGAAACTTCTTGTCAGGGAGTTTTTCCCCAAGTTGTATGCCTTTTGCCGCGTAGCGGGCGCCTACTCCAGGATCGATGGAATAGTAACGACGGGCAATATCTGTGAGCAATTTTGCCCGAACGGTATCCTCTTTAAGATAGGTTTTTTCCAGCCGCAACAAAGAATCCAATACATGCTGCTGGGCGCGCCCTTTCGAGGCGATTACAATAAACAGGAACAACAGGAGGCCACAACGCTGCAACATATACTCTGATTAAAGTGATTTTGATGATTTGATTGAATCAAAACATGATTTTTAATTGATTACATGCAAGCAGTGTTCAAAACCACGCTGCGTTGGCTATACCTTAATCGGCAATGAAAATAACATTTACGCAAGGGGCCACCCGAGTATCGTTGGTCGAAGCCGGAAAGGTGGCCTGACTGGAGTTATTGATGGCCTCGTTGAACGATTCTATGCGGAGGTTGCCAATGGTCCTGGGAAAGCTGAACGTGGCATTCCCCGGTTTGGTGATGCGATAAAAGGCGTTGGACAGCACCGTGATGCCATACTTTACGTTTGCTTCCAGGGCTACTTCTGGCACCTCCCCCACAGCGCTTTCGTGCAAGGCAGAAGCGCTTATGTTTTTTGAACGCAACAGCACAGGTGTAGGCCCTGAAAGGGCCCACAAGCTCACGGTAAATTCACCGGTTGCCGGGAGTTTGACCCCAAATTGGGTAATCCTGCCACTTTTGAGCGGGGTGAATACAAAACCATATTCCCAGGAATCCGCAGACTGCTCCACGGTATCGATGGTGATGAGGTTGTCGTTAAAAAAGTCGAAAAAAGGGCTTTCTTCCACAGGATCTGCATCTTTCTTACAGAAAAAAAAGAGGGTGGACAAAGCCAGCAGGCCAATGAGGCTAAGGGTTCTGGATTGCATACAATGGAATTTGATTGGGTGATAAGCAGGTCACAAATCTATGCAACATTTGAAATTATTTCGCAGCGAACGTACTTTCAAGGTTGTTCAGGCACTTTTTGCCCCCATTGGTCGGCATGGAATACGAAACCTAAGCAAAGCCCTATTTTTGGCCGGACAAAACCCGTTCCTATGCGCCGTACACTTGACTATTTTTTATGTCTCTCGTTCCTTTTATTGTTCATCGCCGAAGTCTCGGCGCAACAGGACAGCCGCCCAAAGCCCATTACGCTGGAGGACATCTGGCAAAAAGGGACCTTTACCTCTAAAGGGGTACCTGGGTTTAACTTTCAAAAAGACGGGGTGCATTATACCCGGCTGGAAGGTGCGGCCATAACGCAATACGACCTGCGGAATGGCCAACGCTCCGGCACTATTTTCGATGCAGCCTCCGTAGTGAGCGATGCCGCTGGCTGGAGCACTTCACCCGTTGGGGGAGGCAAGGTAGGGGCAGGCTTTGATGGATATTCGTTCAGCGCCGATGAGTCTAAAATCCTGCTTTCAACCAATACTACCCCCATTTTTCGTTGGAGCACCGAAGCGGATTTTTTCGTGTTTGACCAAAAAACCAAAAAGCTCACCCGGCTCTTCGAGGAAAACGTGGTGTACCTCAAAGATGGGGCAACAGCGGCCAAACAACGTTACGCCACCTTTTCGCCCGATGGATCCAAAGTGGCTTTTGTGGTCAAAAACGACCTGTATTTCAAAGACTTAGTCAGCGGGAAAACCACCCGTTTGACCACCGATGGCAAACAGAATGAAATCATTAATGGCGCGTCCGATTGGGTGTATGAAGAAGAATTCGAGCTCGTGCGCGCATTCCAATGGAGCTTGGATGGGAAATACCTCGCTTACCTCCGTTTCGATGAACGCGAGGTGCCGGAAATGACTATGGAAATGTTCCGCGGCGGACCCTACCCCGAGCCTGTTACGTTTAAATACCCCAAGGTGGGAGAAAAAAACGCCCTGGTAAGCGCCCATATTTTTGACCTGAATTCCGGCAAAACCGTAAACGTGGACATCCCCAACCGGGAGCGCAAAGCGGGCCGATTGGACGACTACCTGCCCCGTATCGTATGGACGCCTTCAGGCAAACTTTGCCTGACCTGGATGAACCGACACCAGAGCACCCAACGCTTTTTTTTGGCCGACCCGGCTACCGGCAGTTGTTCCCTTTTGCTAGAGGAAAAAAGCAAATACTACCTTGATTTACACGACCTTATCTTTCTTTCCGATGGCACTGGTTTTGTGATGCAAAGTGAAAAAAGCGGGTTCAATCATTTGTACCGCTACGATATGGAAGGCAAGCAAATGTCGGCCCTGACCAAGGGCAATTTTGACGTAACCGAGTTTTACGGAATGGATGAAAAAAACGGGAAGGTGTATTTTCAAGCTGCCAGCAAAACACCCATGGGGCGCGAACTTTATGAAACCAATTTGAAGGGCAAAAAGCCCAAAAAAATCAGCAAAGCCACAGGCACCAACGGCGCACAATGGAGCAGCACCTTTGATTACTTCGTCCATAGTTTTTCCACCGCCAACACCCCTCCCCAATATGGAGTATGCGACCGAAAGGGCAAAGTGATTCGGACGCTGGAACAAAACACGGAATTACGCGAAAAACAAACGGAGTACGGTACTATCCCGGTCGAGTTTTTCGACTTCAAAACCTCCGATAAGGTGGACTTAAATGGCTGGATGATCAAACCCACCGCCCCGGAATTTCAAAACCAAAAACTGCCGGTGCTGATGTTTGTGTATGGTGGTCCCGGAAGCCAGCAAGTAACCGATGCCTGGAAAGGTGCAAATTACTGGTGGTTTCAAATGTTGGCACAACAAGGTTACGTAATTGCCTGTGTGGATAATCGGGGAACGGGCGGACGCGGGGAGGAGTTCAAAAAAATGACCTACAAGCAGTTGGGGCATTACGAAGTAATCGATCAAATAGAAGCCGCCAAACACCTGGGCACCTTGGATTTTGTGGATGCCGAGCGGATTGGGATTTTTGGTTGGAGTT
>JALHPW010000371.1:5246-5588 GCA_022842255.1 Saprospiraceae bacterium
TTGGAGTTATGGCGGTTACATGAGCACCAATTGTATTTTGAAAGGCAGCGAGGTGTTTGAAGCGGCCATTGCCGTGGCACCCGTGACGAATTGGAAATGGTACGATTCCGTGTACACCGAACGCTACATGCAAACCCATGAAGAAAACGAAACGGGCTATGAAGAAAATGCCCCGACGAATTTTGCCGACCAGCTAGACGGGAGCTACTTGCTCGTACACGGGCTTGCCGACGACAATGTGCATTTCCAGCACACTGCCGAAATGGCCAATGAACTGATTGCCCAAAACAAACAGTTTGACACCATGATTTATCCCAACCGCAACCACGGCATCGGGGGAGG
>JALHPW010000372.1 GCA_022842255.1 Saprospiraceae bacterium
TGGCAATAGCGGAACCGACACTCAGGATCACTACAGACAAGGTCATCAACGCAAAATGCACAACTCCAAAAAACAGGGATTCGCTCCATTCAAAAGAGCGGTTGGCCCAGAACCCTTGCGCGATGGGGCTCCAAAAATACAAGCCAAAACCCACCAACAACTGCAACTGAGCAAACCCGGAAGCCGAACTGACCATGATTTGGTCGCTGCGACGAAAGCCATCCCTGGTTGCCAGCCCATGAACCGCCCTTCCGATTACCCACAACATCGTAGCCAGCACAAACCAACGCAAGATGGAATGGAGGAGTAGTAGGTGATACATGGGGCAAAAATGAGCGTTGTAATTTGCCCGGCCTACTGTGTCAGACAATTTTTACACACCAATGACCCTCTAGGATATTTGATAATCATTGAATCTTGAGGCCTCATTTTTATAATACTATTACTTTTATGAACAAGGCAATTGCTTCACTTTTTGCTTTCATCTTCCTTTTCTTGATGGACAGCAAGGCACAAAACCTAATGGTCACCTACGCCGGAAACAGCGGCAAAGAATCCTTCAACGATGTACTGCAGCTCTCAAATGGCCATTTCATCGTAGTTGGCGCAGCCGACAATCTCGATTGGATATCGGCATCGGTGCCCAGGGTGCTGTTGCCTAACCCTGGCATTTCCAACAATTTAGGTACAGGAAAAATTGCTTTTTTGGCAGAATTTGATGCCAGCCTTCAAAATATACTCGCCGTGTACCATTTGCCTCCCGGCGCAGCAGAAGATTTCCGTTACATAAAAACTACCAACCTTCCGGGCGAACCAACAGGGGAAATTTATCTCAGCGGCAACACCGAGGACAGCCAAACGGGTGGCTATTTCATTGGCAAATTAGATCAAAACTTTGTTTCAGCAGCCCCTACCGGTTTTAGTTGGGTCGAAAATATCAAAGCCGCTACCGGCCAATACCCAGATACTTACCAGCCCTGGGATGTAGGCAGTGATGGCAAGGTGGTATTTGCATTCGGGGATTCCCATGCCTACAACTGGTCCGCGATTTACAGGTTGAAAAGTGATGGCACGGACGATGTTGTGCCAAATTGGCGGGTGCATTGGCCCGCGGGTGGCGGCGAATTTTATGGCAACGCCAACGACTATCCGGGAGGTGCTGCCGGGCTGTTATATAGTGCCATCGTTTTCAAACGCGATGCTGGCCGCTGCGAGCTTCGATCTACCAATCCATCCGATTTCGACCTTTGGCAATCTGACGGGAACGGCGGCACCAAAAAAGGGAAATGGCCGATGGATGTCTTGTTTGATACGCCTTGTCTACCAGGCGTTCCCGGCAATACCACCAACGGCCCTGGCTACACGGGATATTCTCCGGCAGGTACTTTTACCTACGGCCCCTCCTCGATTTGTATCGATCGGCGCAGTAACGAAATGTACATTGGGT
This sequence comes from Saprospiraceae bacterium, assembly GCA_022842255.1. Lineage (GTDB taxonomy): Bacteria > Bacteroidota > Bacteroidia > Chitinophagales > Saprospiraceae > M3007. Next base: position 1,448 of record JALHPW010000372.1, read on the forward strand.
TCAATTTCAAAAGTGTGCTGCCAGACGGTCAGCCAGATTTTGAACCTGCCGTGATGGCCATGGATGCCGACGGCAGTTTGCGCTGGTGGTCGCGACTGTATCACGAGGTGCGTCCCGATGGCGATACGATGGTTTCCACCCCCGACCAGTACGTGGATGCACTGGCTATTGATTATTCAAAGCCCGCGAACGATGGCGAACTGGTAGTGGGCGCACGGTGCCACGGAAACAACGTCGAAAACCTGTGGGAAGGCAACGAAATCGCGGCAAATCCTAACGCCAACGGTTTCCAAAATCGATTTACCGGCTCCGCCGGCAACATCCACATTTCATGGATAGGCAAATTAAAAACGGCGGATGGAACGCTGCTCCACAGCACATTTATGGCAGAATATGCCGAAGGGACAGGTGGTTTTGGTACTGCACACCCCGACCCGAACCTGGATGGCTGGCCCAACCCCAACGATGGGTGGCCCGATGTCAACACGACCTATATGGCCAAAAATATGCTCAAAACCACTGCCGATGGATCAGTATTGGTACTTGGCAATGGCCGTCGAACCATTACGACCGCCAATGCCTACCAGAAGATGGTCAAACCGGCAAACGGTGGATTTTCTGCCTGGAATAATTTTGTACGGTTGTATACCCCCTCGCTCGGTAAACCCCTCTACAGTTCGCTCGTTGTGGGACAATGGGACACCCTCACCCAGCAGGGCGGTGGCAACGTAAATCTTTATGGTTCTTGGAAAACAGCCACTGGAATTGTTGCGGTAGGCAAACATTCGGGCTCAGGGAATGAATTGCCTGTGGTCAATGTTCCGGCATGGGGAAACGCCCATTATTCAAATGAAAGTGCGGTTTTGGTACATTATACCGCTGCGAATATGGTCAACCCTGCGGACGGCCCCATTGGAATGGTGGGTACTACCCAAGCATCCATCAAAACCTCGCCGATGTTCCAACTGTATCCAAACCCGGCTTTTGACCGGGTATACTTGGAAACGCAATTACCCGATGTGAACGGAACCCTGACCGTTTTCAATAGCTTGCAACAAGTGGTGGCGCGCCTGAAAATCACGTCGAACAAAACCAGTTTGGATTGCAGTCGTTGGGAAAACGGCGTTTATTGGGTGTTTCTGGTGAATGGAATTCATGCGGAATGGCAGAAATTGATTGCCAGTAAATAACCGCTCCCCTCACTCCCCAGCCGTCAACAAGCGACTAGCCAATTTCCGGGCTTCCTGCTTCGGACTCCGCCACCATTGGGCCGACAATACCGGGACAAACGAAATACCCTGTTGCCGGAAATAGTGGCCGAGTTTTTCCTCCCATTCGTAGCTGGGGAGCGGCGTTTTGGCCAATACCCCATCAAAAGCCAGTACGCTGCTTTGTTCGCCCGAGCCTTTGGCCTGGATGAACAGCGGAACCCGAACACCCGCAGCCATGGCCGAACGTTTCATCTGACTCTGTTCGAAGTAGGGGCGCAAAGCCAGTTCTACTTCCTCGCCAAAAATAGTGGGTTCGAAGAAGGAATCCTCGTAATCCAGCAGTTTTTTCATCTTGTTCAACTGCTCCTCAGCCGCTTCACGCTCGCCACGCTGAAGGAAATCGGCGAAGGTGACCAGGTGCGAAACAATACAGGTCCCGAGGAAACTTTTGTCTGCCGCCAACACCGAGTGCAGCCCTTCCGGAATGCTGTGGGCGATGTAGAATTTTTGGGTGGCACGGGTTAGTACCACGTGCAACTGGTTGAAACCCAATTGACTGTTCCAAAAATGGAGGTGACGCGTGAGGGTGCCATGCGCGTCGGTGGTGCCGTGCGTGAGCGAGAGCAAGAGCACATCCACGTGTTGGCCTTGCAACTCGGCAAACTGGTACACGCCCAGTCCGTTTAGGTATAGCTGCTGGATTTTCTCCCAGCCAGCCATTTTTTTCTGCCGGATGCGCAGCAGTTGCGCGGCGATGAGGTCGCGCTGTTGCACTGTGGCACAGGCAATGCCCACCACGGGATACATATTAGATGGCGTGGGTTCGATGAGGTTGAGCCAGTCGATGACCTGACGGGCTTCCGCCTCATTGGTGCCTGCCGTTTCATCGTATCGGCCTTCCACGTTCACCACAACCGTTGAATCCAGTGCCGAACGACCCGAAGGTGTGCGCTTGAACGGCGTCCCGAACGCAATTTTGTTGAACCGCACCCAGCCCTCTGGAGTATCCTGGTGCTGGTAATCGAGGTTGTGCGTTTTTGCACCGATGCCTTTGCAGAATTCCAAAATATCATCTTCGGCAAAGGGCGTCATATCCTGCCGGGCATCGCCAAAAACCACCAGGTGTTTGGCCATTTCGAACAGGTGGTAGCACTCTTGTTTGGGGATATTGTGGGCTTCGTCCACAAGCACCACATCGAACTGCATTTTGGAAAGTTGCACCACATCGAGTGCCACCTCGGGGGTGGTGAGCAATACGGGCAGGGTTTCCGTGAGCGGCAAAATGTGTTTGTGGAACAGCTCTTCGGCTTTCAGGTTAGCGGAAAGCTTGCGGTTGTCTTTGCCAAACCAGTTTTTATAATCCGCTGAAAATGAGGACTTCATGCCCCGCAAAGCCGCATTTTTGCGGTCTTGCCATTGGGTACTGATTTGGGCCGGGAGCATTTGCCGGAGTTCGCGGCCGTAGTTGCTCACATTGGTCAGCGTATCCTCATCCCAGAGAAAATCTGGGCGGAATTCCTTTTGCAACAAATGGTGCAGGTACCAACTTTCAAAAGCGGCCTGCCAGTTTTGGGGCTTTATTTTGCAAAGGGTACGGACTGTTTTTTGTGCCGCTGGCTCGAGCGAAAGCCAGTGTTTTTGCCAGATGCAGAAGTCGTCAAAATCGCGAAGGTAAAATTGCGTGTCCTCCAGTTTGGCAATCACATCCTCCAAAAACTCCTGCCGTTTGGGCACCGTGAGCATCTCGTGTTTGAGGGCATCCTGATACAAATTGGAGGCGTTGAATTCCTCCAAAAACGAATCCAGTGCGTTTTCCAGGTCACGAATTTGTTCCCTGAAATCCAATTCCGGGTGGATGCTCTTGGCGTTAAGGCGGCGTACATCCTCGCGCACAACGGCAGGCACCCGGCGGCGCCACATTTTCAGAGCGGCGTCAAAATCTTTAGTCAATTCGCTGATTTTCCGAATGTTTCGGTTGTCAAAATGGGCTGGAAAATCAAACTCAAAATAGCGGCGCAAACTGTAGGCTTGGCGCATTTCGTCAAAAATACCCCCGATGCGCTCCTTGGCCGCCACCAATTCTTTGTACTTGTCGGAAAACACCCCGTAGAGCTTTTCACTGCTGGAAATCGGTTTTTCAAAATCGGGACCAAAACGGATTACCCCATCTTCCAGACCGTTTTGGATGCGTTTGATGTACAGCGCTAGGTCGTTGTAATATTGCTCAAAATGGTCGTGCAGGCTTTCGTCGTAGTCGTTCGTCTGACCAATATATCGGTGGTGCAGGGCCGTTGCTTTGGCCAACAGGGAACGAACTTGCGCTTCCGTCCAGGCGCGGCCCTTGTCTTTATCGTGGTCGTTGAATACGTTGTGATTCAAGCGGTTAAGTGGGTGATGCAGCGTAGGGAAGCGCCGGAACAGCGGCTCGGAGGCATAAATGGCTGCCACGATTTGTTCGTATTCCTGCATCGTGAAAACAAAATCGGCAGGGTTGAGCTGGCTCAGCAGCAGGTCTTTGCCTTCGGTGCGGTTGGCGCGCAAAAAGCGGCCTACGGTTTCGGTAAAACTCAGTTCCCCAAAAAACGGTTGATGGATGTCCACCCAGGCCTGATCGAGTTTCCCTTGCTCGCGCTGGGTTTTGTTCAGCACCGTTTTGAACAGTTCGGGGTTGTAGCTCGACTTGTTTTTCGACTCCGCGCTCATGCGCAGCATATCTGCGAGCATGAGTTTGTCGCCCTCCAAATCGCGCACCACAAACGAGCATTCGCCCACACCTTTTTCCAGGAGGAATTTCTGGGCACGGCGCAAGGCATTGATACTTTTGGACACCACCAGGCATTTTTTCCCGTTGGAAAGCGCGTTCATGGCGATGGCTGAAATCAGGTAAGTTTTGCCCGAACCCGAGGAGCCTTCCACTACGGTGAGTG
>JALHPW010000373.1 GCA_022842255.1 Saprospiraceae bacterium
GTTTTGTTTTGCACCAGGAAAAGCATTCCCGCAGCACCCCCGGCTTCCAGTCCCAAGCGCTTCTGCTTCCAACGCGCGCTAAGTGGGATTTCGAGATAGTGCAGGCCGCGTGTTTCCCGCTTCCATACTTCTTGTTTGAACCCAAACGAATAACGCAATTGCTCTATCAGATCCGGATTGGAAGAATCTGCCTCAGCACTGTAACCCGGCACAAAACGCCACTGGGCACCCAGCATAGCTGACCAGTTTTTGTTCAAACGATAATCTCCGAACGCACCGATGGACCAACCCGCCCATTGACCCGAGGCATCAGCCTGATAAGCGGCACCAGCCAGGGACAACCCCATCGAAAACCGTTGATCCTCAACAGGTTTAATGTGCTCTGCAATCGGCTCTTTAGCCCCCATTGGCATTTTTCGCAACATAACCTCACGCCTTGGCAAAGTAAGGATGCCTGTTGGTATTGGTAGGTTGGTTATTGGTAATTGGTTATTGGAGACTGGGGATTGGTTATTGGTGATAGGTAATTGGTTGGACGCTTGCTCTTGCGCATTGGAAGGGTTGGTGGTACCGGCTGCGCCAGGGGTGTTCAAATCGTTCTTATTTTCCTTCAAACGCGCGGTTGTAGCGGTTGCGCTTGGGTCTTTACCTTTCTTTGTTACCAGTTTATTTTCTGCCGTGCGTTTGGTCTTCCCATCCTTGCGGGCAGACCGGCTTTCCTTTGCATTTTTTTGATTTTCAGTACTTTCTACGCTAGACAATCCGCTTCCGAACTTATTAATGGGTTGGTTCGCTTCAGATTGCTGTACGGTGTTTTTAGGTTGATTTGCTGTGTTGGGTTGGATTGCGTCGGAAGTTTGAGTCTGTTGATTCGCGTTTGAGTGAAGCGATGGGCTTTCAGTTTGTACGGTTGAATGTTCTGTAAGCTTATTGGTTTCGTTTTGGCTCCATCCTTTCCCATCCAATCCTTTTCCAAGCATTAGCCAACCCAACAAGGTAATCAAAAGCAAGAGCGCCAAAAAGAGCCACCACCGTTTGCGCCGCTTATCCTCCTCATGTTCGAGCAAGGCTTGGGCTTGTTCCCAGTATTCCTCTTGGAACTCGAAACGCTCCCCCGGATTGTCGGAGTCAAATTTTTGTCGCATCAGGTCGTCTATATTTTCCATACTCGTTGTTTGTGGATTTGGGGAGTTGTGGGTTTGGGGAGTTGTGGATTTGGTTATTTGAGTGCCCAAGCTTGGCCGCACGGATAACCAAATCCACAAATAACCAAATCCCCCTATCACCCTATGGCCATCTCTGTTTTTATCCAAGACTGAAGTTGGGCGCGCGCATTGCTGACATGCCATTTGGACGTGCCTTCGCTCATGCCCAACATTTCACTGATTTCGTGGTGACTGAACCCATCCAATGCAAATAGGTTGAACACTTTTTGGGTCATTGGCGGAAGCCTTTGCAACAACGCTTCCAGGTGTTGGACATCCATTCGTTGCTCGGCTTCATTCCAATCAATGGGTTCATGCGGGTAACTCCGTTCGATATCCTCGGCAAACACCGTCAGTTCGCGCCATTTTTTCTCCCGACGGAACTCGTCAATCACCGTATTGATCATGATTCTGCGTATCCAGGCCTCAAAAGGCACCTCATCCCGCTTGTATTTGTCCAGATTTTGGATGATTTTTAAAAAACCATTGTTCACTGCCGACACCGCATCCTGTTTGTCGCGCCGATAGCGCATACATACCGCCATGAGCACCGGAAAGCACGATCGGTACAAGGCGTACTGTGCTTTGCGGTCGCCGCGTTGGGCTGCCTGGAGGAGTTGTGGGTCGAGGTTCAAGGTTGTTTTACCGTTTGAATGGTTCGTTTCGGTTTTTTGGGGATTGGGCAGTTTAAGAATCCGCCGGAAGCCTCTTCTGGCTTCCGGCGGAAGGTACGGGTGTCTATTTGTTTGTGTCTGAAATGCTACACGCAGGGATGGGCGGGAAGGTTGGGTGGGGGCGGATTTTTTTTGGACATATTTTTCCAGCAGGGTTTGAATCCGCAACATGGATTGATGAATGACGATTACATGAATTCAGATTGTTGAAGGAAAGACGCTCCCTTGGCAGCTTGAAAATCAAACATCCACACTTCTACCTCAACAATCTGAAATCGTATTAATCTGCAATCGCAAATCAAATCATTTAAGCCCCTGAATCACCCACAACACCAACAGGGCTTGTTCTTCTTCTGGGGAAAGGTTGCGCAGCAGGGTGACTGCCCGGGGAATGGGCGAAATGGCGCGTTCGGCATTGGCAAGGGTAGCTCCTTCGCTGTGGCCGAGCAACACGGGCCATTGACGGAGTTCGGAATCAGGCTCCAGTTTGGCCAGCATTTTAGGTTGTTTGCCAGCGGAAAGTAAGGCACCGTTGACAAAAACCGCATAGGGTTGGCCATCCTGCCAGATTTCCGTTTCCTTGCCTTTTTGCCTGAAAACAAATTCTTTATCACTGGTTTGCGCTACAATCGCAGCCGTATTTCCCCCACTTCTTTGTCCGGCAAATACAAGCACCGGCTCTTGATAAATGGTACTGAAAACGCCCTCGAACGTACTGTCGCGCCACCCTGCCTTTTTCAGGATTTTGGGTTTCAGCAACAATTGGGTCAATGCCTCCGAATCGATGCGGTGGAGCGGCACGGTATTTTTTTGCCGAACCCGTGCCCGAAGCTTATTGAGCAGCTCTTTCCAGGCACGAGAGTCCGGGTTGAACGCGATTCGGCTCAACACACTGGCCACAAAGTAGAAAATCCCGGTAATGAAAAGCCCTGCCAAGAGGGCGGCAAAAAGCAATCTGAGGAGTGCACTCATGTTTTTTAGGGCAAAAATAAGTCAAGAACAATCAAGTTCAGGGGTCGTGCTCTTAACTAATTGGGATTTTGCCATATTTTTCCGACATGAATTCTTGGCAATATTTATTTTCTGGGACAGTAATCGCTGCATTGCTAAGTTTTGTGTTTTGGCAACAAGGCCGCCATAGACTCGCTTTGTTTTCACTTTTCATTGCAGCATTTCTGTTGCGCTTTTGCATTACCTACCTGGATACTTACTTGCACCTCTGGGACGAGCGGTTTCATGCCCTTGTGGCAAAGAACATGATTGAATACCCGTTCAAGCCTATGTTGCGCGTTGACCTGCCCTTGCCAAATTACGACAAAGATTGGGCGCATTGCCACATTTGGCTGCACAAGCAACCTTTGTTTCTCTGGCAAATGGCCTTGAGCATGAAAATATTTGGCATAAACGAGTGGGCATTGCGTTTGCCAAGCGTACTCATGGGATCATTGATGCTGCTACCAATTTATAGGATTGGAACCATTTTGTTTTGCAAAAATGCGGGTTACTATGCGGCGCTGCTTTGGACATTTGCATTCTTCCAACTGGAACTCACCACAGGCACTTACGGCATGGACCATAATGATGTCGCATTTGCTTTTTATGTAGGCTGCAGTGCTTGGGCATTTTTTGAGTACGCAGCTTCCGGGAAGCAAAAATTGCACTTCGCATTGTTGGCGGGGCTGTTTTCAGGCTGCGCGATCTTGTGTAAATGGTTAACAGGAGGCCTGGTGTTCGGTGCTTGGGTAGCTTGGCTCCTTGCCTCTGCTGATTGGAAACGGCCCCGCGCTTATCTCCACATGTTGTGGTCATTTGGGATAACATTACTTGTCGTTTTGCCATGGCAGTTGTATGCATATTGGAAATTCCCCAAAGAATACGCCTTCGAAATGGCGTACAATGCAAAACACATCTGGAAAGTAGTAGAGGGACATAAAGGCGATTGGAATTTTTATTTTGAACTATTGGACGAGCACTTTGGACCCAAACTTTGGGCCGCAGTACCATTAGGCATAGTGGCAGTATTCTGGGGTCGGCCAAAACCTCCTGCTCGTTTGCTCCTGCCTTTGGGAATCTTTATTTTCCTGCCTTATTTCTTCTTTTCATTTATTGCTCAGACCAAGGTGATTTCCTACACCTTTTGCGTTGCGCCCTTGATATATGTCGCAATGGGGGTCTTTGTAGAAAAATTCCTAAGCAATTTCAGCACCTTGCTCCGCCCATGGATCCCAGCTTTTTTGGTCTTATATGCCCTCGTAATTGCATCCTTACGTCCCGGCGTACTGTACGCTTACCACGTTTTGCGAGAAGAAACTGCTATGGCATCAGCTGCTGAGTTGGAAACCAGACAGGGAAACATTTTGGTTTACAAGGAATTAGATCAATTGGTACCCGAGGGTTATGTGCTTTTAAACGCCCACGGACTGGAAGAGATTGATGCTATGTTTTATTGCAACCGGAGTGTGTATGAGGGTTGTCCTGATGAAAACCTGTTTCGTGAATTAAAACAGAAAGGAACAAAATTCGCGGTTTTCAAAGATCGAACGGGCACCCAAGTCCCTTCATACATCAAAAACGACCCCGATGTCCTGGTTGTTGACCGCATGTTAAAATGAAGTCAGCGCGAACTTTCAACTTTCATACACCCAAAAAGATTCTTTGTCTACTTTTGCACCCGTTTTTCAACCAACTCAAGGCATTCGGGTCGGGAATTATGATGCCCAACATCTGTTTCCCTGATTCAAAGTCAAAACTTTTCACGTCAATTCAAAATTTAAAGGGATGAGTTCTCTGGTTTACTTTTTACCAATTTTTGGAGTTGTCGGTCTTGTGTACATGTTTTTCCTACAAAAGTGGGTAACAAAACAAGATGCAGGTGACGATAAGATGCAAGGCATCGCCAAACACATCGCGGATGGGGCGATGGCTTTCCTCAAAGCCGAATACCGCATCCTCGGCATTTACGTAGTAATAGCGGGCGCCCTCTTGGGCTGGCTCAGCACGCAAGCCGATACGAGCCACCCACTCATCGTAGTGGCCTTCGTAATCGGTGCATTTTTCTCGGCTTTGGCCGGCAATCTCGGTATGCGCGTGGCCACCAAAGCCAATGTGCGCACCACCCAAGCCGCCCGCTCCAGCCTCACCCAAGCCCTGAAAGTTTCTTTCAACGGCGGCTCGGTGATGGGCCTCGGCGTAGCAGGTTTGGCGGTATTGGGCTTGAGCGCGCTTTTCGTGGTATTCTACGTTTATTTCATGAACGGCACGTACGGCCCCGATGGCGCTCGTACCATGACCCGTGTGCTCGAAGTACTCGCAGGTTTCTCACTCGGCGCTGAATCCATCGCACTCTTCGCACGTGTAGGGGGCGGTATCTACACCAAAGCCGCCGACGTGGGTGCTGACCTCGTGGGTAAAGTAGAAGCTGGCATCCCAGAAGACGACCCCCGCAACCCTGCCACCATCGCCGACAACGTGGGCGACAACGTGGGTGACGTAGCGGGTATGGGCGCCGACCTTTTTGGCTCCTATGTAGCTACGGTACTGGCTGCCATGGTACTTGGCAACTCGGTAATCCGCGACTCAGGTAGCATTCAGGACAATTTTGGTGGCATCGGCCCCATTCTTCTGCCTGTGATGATCGCTGGCCTCGGTATCTTGTTCTCCATCGTAGGCATGTGGTTTGTCCGCATCAAGGAAGGCGTGGAA
>JALHPW010000374.1 GCA_022842255.1 Saprospiraceae bacterium
CAGGCAATGCCGTGACTTTCCCATCCGGAAAATACGAGGTAGATGGGGCAACATCCTATCTCTATACTTCACGCAACGGTTATCGGATGCCCGATTACCACCGCCTCGACCTCGGGGCCACTTTTTTGGCAAAAAACACCAAGCGTTTCCGTTCGGAATGGGCGTTCAGCGTGTATAATGCCTACAACCGCAAAAATGCCTACACCATCACCTTCCGCGATTCGGAAACAGTATCTGGGACGACAGAAGCAGTGAAAACTGCGTTGTTTGGGATTGTACCGAGTGTCAGTTGGAATTTTAAATTTTGAAATATTTTCCCATGATCAATCCTATCAAAACAGTCATCTTCAGCGCATTCGCTGCCCTTTTGCTCGTTTCTTGTGAAGAAGTCATTGAAATTGACCTCGACGAAACCGAAGCGAAATTCGTCATCACCGGAGCGGTCACCGACCAACTCGAACCGTTCAGGGTCCGCATTGAAAAAACGGTCAATTTCGACCAGCCGAACAATTACCCTGCTGTTTCTGGTGCCCTCGTGACCATCAGCGACGGCGCGCAAACCTTTGACTTGACCGAAACAGCGCCGGGCATTTACCAGACCACGCAAATCCAGGCTGGGGAGGTCGGCAAAACTTACAACCTAAGGGTCGAGGTAGAAGGGCAGGTTTTTGAGGCCCAATCCACAATGCCCGCGCCAGTGCCCTTCGATACTATCAAACAGGACATCGGCACACAGCCAGGCGGCGGAACCACCATTTTAGTTGTGCCGATATATGTTGACCCGCTCGGTTTTGGCAATTATTACCGCTTCGTTCAGACCACAAACGGGCAAAAGCTGAACAATATCTTTGTTTTCGACGATCGCAACAACGACGGCATCCGAATCACCCGACCGCTTTTTGCGCCGGGCAGTGATATCGAAAATACGGTCGGCGATACGGTTTTGGTCGAAATGCAGACGATTGACCGCGCGACCTACAAGTACTTTTTCGCCTTGGATGCTTCGACAAGCAATGGGCCCAATTCGTCCGTGCCCGCCAACCCGGAGAACAATTTGTCAGGGGACGTCCTGGGTTACTTTTCAGCGCATACGGTGCAGCGCAGAACCTTGATTCTAAAATAGCACGTTTTCGCCATTTTTGAATGATTTTTGCGCTAATGATTAGAGGTTGTTTGCTGTTTTTTCAACGGCAAACAACCTCCGCAACAAAAAATGAAACTTTCAAATTCAGTTTTAATTCAGATTGGCATTTGGACCTGCATTTTGACCGTGCCGATACTGGTATTTAATTCTATTCCGAAGCCGGAAGGATTTTACCAGTTTATCGCCTTACGCGTCGCCTTGTTGGCCTTGTTTTTCAATTTGAACTATCAGTTGTTGTTGCCGATCTATTTTTCAGGGCATAAACAGCGCTTTTTTGGGCTAACAGGGCTTGCATTTGCAGGATACGTCTTGTGTTCAATGTGGCTGGATTCCACCGCCAGCCCAACGGTCGGTGCGGCGTTCGCTCCACCCAACGTTCGTATTGAACGCCAACAATTGTTGCAATTTTCCATCGTCCCGGCTATTTTATCCGGGATATTGATTTTGGGGGTTTCGGCCTCGCTGAGGGGCTTTTCTGCCTTTGAAAAAAAGAAAGAAGAAGAAGAGGATGCCAATCGCCGCCGTCTTGAGGCCGAACTAGCCTTGCTCAAATCGCAGATCAATCCCCATTTTTTGCTCAATTCGCTCAACAACCTCTATGCGCTTGCACTGACCGACCCGCCAAAAACACCCGCAGCGATTTTGAAACTCTCGGAAATGGTTGCCTACATTTTATACGAATGCGACCGGCCCCAAATTGCCCTTGAACGCGACCTGCACTTTGTGAAAAACTATATCGAATTACAGCAAATGCGCCTGCCGCACAACGTTGTTTTGAAATTCGAGTTGCCCGAAAACCCGCCCGCGCTCCACATCGAACCCATGATATTGATCTCGTTTATCGAAAATGCTTTCAAACACGGACTGACCACCAAAAAGCCCTGCGAGATTTACATTGCAATAAAAATGGAGGGGAATCGCCTCGTTTTGACGGTCGAGAATGACGTTTTTCCTCAAAAACCGACACAAAATGGCACAGTTTCGGGCATAGGCTTGGCGAATACACGGCAGCGGCTCGAGCATGCTTACGCAGGGAAACACATTTTGAACATCGAAAATTCGGACGAAAAACACCGCGTGGAATTGATGGTCGAATTGAAATCCACCAATCCTCCAACCACAGAACCCGCTCAACCATGACTTTGATCGCCCTAGATGACGAGCCGCTCGCACTTGTTTTGATTGAAACTTTGGTGGCACAAATACCGGATTTTCAATTGCTCGCCACCTTCACGGATGCAGCAGCAGCGGCAGATTTTTTGCAAAAAAATACGGTTGATTTGTTGATTTCGGACATCAATATGCCGGACGTGAGCGGACTCGAATTTGTCCGCGACCTGCCCGACGAGCGTCCGATGGTCATTTTTTTAACCGCCTACAAAGAGCACGCGCACGAGGGTTTCGACCTTGAAGTGGTGGATTATTTGATAAAACCGGTTTCGCCCGAACGTTTTGAAAAAGCGCTCAAAAAAGCAGCTGAATTGCTCGATTTGCGGCAAAAAGCCGAAAAAAGCGATATAAAACCACTGGCAGCAGAAGACCACTTTTTTGTTTTTTCCGGATATCTGCAAGTCAAAATCACCATCGCCGATATTTTGTACATCGAAAGCATGGGCGATTACGTAAAAATCCATCTCGCCAACCAAAAACGCCCGGTGATGACCCTAGAACGGCTCAAAAACCTCACTTCCCGACTCGAAACGCGGGGATTTCGGCGCATTCACCGTTCATTTTTGGTGAATTTGGCAAAAATCGAGGCGCAGCAAAAATCGCAGGTTTGTGTGGCAGGTGTTTGGCTGGGGGTGGGCGAGTCCTTTCAAATCTGATCTTACACTGTGATTAAAGTGATTTTGATGATTTGAGTGATTGAAACACCCTGATTTTTAATTGATTATAAAAAAATCAATCCTCAAAAACACTTTGCGTTGGCTATATTTAGAGGGAGTACGGAATTCAACCCTTCTTCCCAAACACCGTCTCGCGGTGCTTGATGCCCCATTGGATGATGCTCGAAATGATTTCTTTGATGGAGCCGCCATGTTCCGTCAGCGCGTACTCAACCGTGACGGGGGAGGTGTTCAGTACGCGCCTTTCTACCATTTTGATGTCTTCGAGGTAGCGCAATTCTTTCGTCAAGGTAGAGGAGGTAACCTTCCCTAAATCTTCCTTTAACTCATTGAATCGCATAGGCTTGTCGCACAAACGTGCGAGGATTTGCCCGCGCCATTTCCCACCAACAATGTCCAAAACATCGGCAACAATTTTGATTCCGAGTTTCTTGTCCTTCTTTCCTTCCATTTTTAACGGGTTGATTTACTGATAGTTGAATAGGGTTTTAAAGTAGGTATCCTGAAAACTACCGGTAGTTTTTTACTACTTAGTAGCAAAAGTAGTCTAACCCCCTACACCTTTGTCGCATCAATCAATCTTTTTAGGAAAATTTCCGCACCATGAACGAATCAACGCTTCCGTCCTCTGTGCCCCTTGGAGGTTCGGCGAGGAGCAATCTGACCGTGGTGCTGGCGGTGTCCCTCCCCAATCCAAAACTCCCGAGCCTGTGAGACGCACCGGCGGAAACTTTCTATCCAAACAACATTGCAACATGAAAAAGGTAATTTTCAACAAATACGGCAGCCTCGACGATTTACAAATGGTGGAAACCGCCATTCCGAGCATCCAGGAAAACGAACTATTGGTCAAAGTAAAAGCTGCCGCCATCAACCCTCTGGACTGGAAAATCATCGAAGGACAAATGAAGATGATTACCGGTTCGAAATTTCCGAAAGGTGTGGCGTTCGATTTCGCTGGGGTTGTTGAAAAAACGGGCAGCGGGGTCAACGCGTTCCAGGTTGGCGACGCGGTTTTCGGCGCTATGACCGCCATGAAAGGCGAGGCGTTGGCAGAATATTTAGTCATCGCCGAGCCATCGGCGTACAAAAAACCAGATAGCATCTCCTTTGAAACCGCTGCCGCCATGACCAGCGTGGGGGCGGCCGCTTTACACGTTTTTCAAAAAGCAAAAGCAAAATCGGGCGACCACATCCTGATCAACGGCGCAAGCGGCGGGGTTGGCTTGCTCGCCTTGCAAATGGCAAAAAAGCAAGGCATGCACGTGACGGCGGTGGCGAGCGGCAAAGGCTTGTCTTATTTGGAAAAATGGGCGCCAGATGCGCTGATAGACTATAAAAGCGGACAGAATCTGGGGCAAAACCCCACCTTTGACGCTGTTTTTGAGCTATCCGGCAGCCTGCCCTTTGGAAAAGCAAAACCATTGATGAAGCCCAAATCGGCGTTCGTCAGCAGCTTGCCAAATCCCAAGGACATGGTTTTGTCTTTTGTCAACAACCTGTGGTCGTCCAAAAAATTCGAAATCATCATGGCCACACCGACACAAGAAAACCTCCGGGACCTGTGCGAATGGGTAACGCAAAAAGGCCTGGAAATCACCATTGCCAAGACCTTTCCGATGCAGGAATTCCGGGAGGCTTACCGGTTTGCACGACAAGGTGGGGTGATTGGGAAGGTGGTTTTTGTTATGCCGTAAATACACAGCATGGGCGCTTCCCCCTACCCAATCATTGCTTCACGACCGACATGGATTTAACAAAGCCCTCGCCGGTTACTCGGACGAAATACGCACCCGCCGGCAAGTGCCCGATGTCCAAAACCCGGGTCGAGCCGTCAGGCAAAAAGGTGTTGTCCTCAGCAAGGCTGCGGCCCAAATGGTCTATCACTTGTACCGATGTGGTGGCACTTCCGGTGCAGGTAATTTGCAGCAAACCACTGGTCGGATTGGGCGAAATGGACAGGTTTATCCGCTCGTTCAGGTCGCTGGTGGAAACGGTAATCGTAACCGCAACGGAACTCGAAGCGGTGCAACCCGCTACATTCGTGACGGTTACGGCGTAAACCCCCATTGAATTGACCACTATGGTCGCCGTAGTCGCGCCCGTCGACCATTGATACGTCAGCCCTGGGGCCGTAGCGTCCAAGGTCGTTTCTTGTCCTTGCGGCAAGAGGATGTCTGCTCCAAGATTGACCATCGGCAGGGCGTTCACCGTCACCTGCGCAGAAACGGGTAAAGCGGCACAACCCAAACTGCTTCCCACCACCGAAAAGGAGCTCGTTTCGCTTGGGCTGACGGTAATGGTATTGCCCGTCTCGCCGGTGCTCCATGCAAAATTGTCCGCGCCGTTGGCGGTCAGCGTCGCCGATTGTCCAGCACAAATCGTGGCGTTTTCAACAGTTACCAGCGGCAGCGGATTTACCGTCACCTGCGCAGAAACAGGTAACCCGGCGCAACCCAAACTGCTGCCCACCACCGAAAAGGTGCTCGTTTCGCTCGGACTGACGGTAATGGTATTGCCTGTCTCGCCGGTGCTCCATTCAAAGTTGTCCGCGCCGTTGGCAGTCAGCGTCGCCGA
>JALHPW010000375.1 GCA_022842255.1 Saprospiraceae bacterium
CAATCCTTCCGGATTGCCAACTGATGGCTCCGCTGAGGCACAAAAAAATCGCTTCGTAGAGGCTGCCGGACTGAAAAAATCGGACGTCATCATTACCTCCGGCACCTTCTTCGAAGACAATGCCATCCTGGTTGCCGCTGATATTTGTAAGGCTGATATGATTGTAATGGCCACCCACCAGCGTCAAGGACTCTCGCACTTCCTGTTTGGAAGCATTACAGAAGATACGGTGAATCACTCCCATATCCCTGTGTTGGCGGTTCCGATTGGCTGGCGGGAAAACTAAAAAGGTTTATTAGGTTTATAAAATTGATGAGGGTTTATTTTTACACCCGAAAAGTGGACTATTTCTGCTTTTTGAGTGCAAAAATAAACCCTCATCAATTTTATAAACCCTCATCAACCCATATAAACCCTCATCAACCTTCTTTTAGAACAGCCCCACCACCTTACCCTCCGCATCAATATCAATTTTCTCCGCAGAAGGTACTTTGGGCAGCCCCGGCATGGTCATGATATCGCCGCAAATCATTACGATGAACTCGGCGCCGGCAGCCAGGCGGACTTCCCGGATGTGCACCACGTGGTTGGAAGGTGCGCCGCGCAGTTTCGGATCGGTAGAAAACGAATACTGCGTTTTGGCCACACAGACCGGGTAATGACCATATTCCTCTTGTAATTTTTTGATTCGATTGCGCACATCGGTATCCGCGATGATGTCGCTCGCGCCATAGATTTTGGTAGCGATGGCCTTCATCTTGTCCCAAAGCGGTTGGTCGTCTTCATAGACAAATCGGAAATCAGTCTGCTCTGTTTCGGTAATGGCTACGACAGCCCGGGCAAGTTCCTCCGCGCCTTTGCCACCTTCTGCCCAGTGTTTGGAGACTACCACAGGCACGCCGTATGGGGCGAGTTTTTGTTTCAACAAATTGATTTCGGCTTCCGTATCGTAGGTGAAGTGGTTGATGCCTACCACACAGGGCAAACCGTAGTGTTCGCGGATGTTGCGCACGTGGCGTTCCAGGTTGGCAAACCCAGTTTCCAGGGCTTCCAGGTTTTCCTGGTTCAACTCCTTTAAATCCACCCCGCCGTGGTATTTCAGTGCGCGTAAGGTGGCCACCAACACCACTGCATTGGGGCGAAGACCCGCTTTCCGGCACTTGATGTCGATGAATTTTTCAGCACCCAAATCTGCTCCGAAACCGGCTTCCGTGACCACATAATCCGCCAATTTGAGGGCATTTTTGGTAGCGGTAACGGAGTTGCAACCGTGTGCGATGTTGGCAAACGGTCCGCCGTGAATAAAGGCAGGAGTGTGCTCCAGCGTTTGCACCAGGTTTGGTTTGATGGCATTTTTCAACAAAACGGCCATGGCGCCATGCGCATTCAGGTCGCGTGCGTGTACGGGCTTGCGCTCGTGGGTGTAGCCGATGACGATGTTGCCAAGGCGTTCCTTCAAGTCAACGAGCGAGGTAGCCAGGCAAAAAATCGCCATGACCTCGGAAGCCACCACAATGTCAAAACCTTCTTCCCGGGGGTATCCGTTGGAGATTCCGCCGAGGCCCACCACGATGTCGCGCAGGGCACGGTCGTTCATGTCGACAACCCGTTTCCAGGCTACGCGGCGTACGTCGATGTTGAGGGTGTTGCCTTGATGTATATGGTTGTCTATCAAGGCCGACAAGAGGTTGTTGGCCAGTGCAATGGCGCTAAAGTCGCCGGTAAAATGCAGGTTGATGTCTTCCATCGGAATCACCTGGGCGTAGCCGCCACCTGCTGCGCCGCCTTTCATACCGAACACGGGTCCGAGACTGGGTTCGCGCAGGCAAATCATCGTTTTTTTGCCAATGCGGCTGAGTCCGTCGCCGAGTCCGACGCTGGTGGTCGTTTTGCCCTCGCCCGCTGGGGTGGGACTGATAGCGGTGACGAGGATAAGTTTGCTGTTGGGGTTTGCTGGAAGGCTGTCCAGGTACGCCAAATCTACTTTGGCTTTGAAGTGCCCGTAAGGTTCGAGGACTTCATCGGGGATGCCGAGTTTTTCTTCAGCGAGGGGAATGATGCGTTTTGGGGTTGCTAGCTGGGCGATTTCGATATCCGAGAGCATAAAATGGGTTTAGGTTAAAGAGCGGGGCTAAGGTATGGCAAGATTGATTTTTTTGGTAGTGGTGGTGGGTAGTATCATTCCGTTTCGATTTTAACCGTTGTTCCATCTGGCAAAAGCCCAATCTGTCTCGAAAAAGCACTCAAAAACCGGATTCTCTCCTCCGCATCGATGGGTTTAATGGTTCTGTCTGAATCAGTATTAATGCAAAACGGAGGCATGACGCTCAATAATTGCCCTGGTTTTAAACCAAACCTGCCCATATTTTCGACATTCAACACGCCAACCGGGTCCGTTTGTACAAGCTCCATAAATGTATTGAAATCGATCTCCAGGAAATCTACATCCCCCGTCTCGCTCAATAGCCGAATGATTTGGCCGTCGCGAATCAAATACTGGTCGCCAAAACCATCTTGCGCAATAGGAATGTCATATGGCGTCAAGTGGTCAAACAAATCTGAAAGCTTTAATGCTCCAAACCAGGCGTGTCCAAGGGAATGCCATTCGGGAGTCAAAACGCAGCCCCGAACATGAAAGCCACCCTCCAATGCAATGAACCCATTCTGCCTGGAAAGGAAATCCTTTAGATAATCTGGGAGTTTATCAAAGCAGTTGAAATCGTTGATTTGTTGACCGAGGTAGGTGGTGTTTTGTAGGTAACCTTTCATTATATTTTACCAGTTTATTTTACGCATCTCTAATATTTGATGTTTAGGGTATGTGGAAGCCGCAATTATTAGCAGTAGAATTATTAAACGTTATTTCTTGTAATAAATACCCAAAGCAGCAATCAACACCTTGTCCAAAGGCATAGCCACACCATTAAAACAATAGGAGACAGCAAAATTATCCGCTGCGAAAAAAGTGGCCCTTGATTGAAAGCCATCGATTTGACCTGCATGGCTGAAGGCAACCTGGTCGTAATAGTGAACCTGCATCATTCCACTCCCGTAACCATCCTGGATTGCTTTCATGTGCGCAAGTGAACTGGGGGGCAGCAATTTTCCCGAAAAAAGATGGAAGAGAAAGGTGTTTAAATCCGTCGGGGTGGAAACAATGGCCCCTGCCCCGGCAGCGAAACTCAAGTCACCGGGGTCAATGGCTTGCCATCCGGAGGCGTAAAAGTAAGAGGTTGCTTCGTCCCTTATCGAGTCCGCCCCGTTTCCATAATAGGTGTTTTTTAAGTTACAGGGTTCAAAAATGCGGGTGGCCAATATCTCGCCAAAGCCTGTTTTTTCCGTTTTCTCAGCAATGACCGATAACAAACCATAATTTGCATTGGCGTATTCCGCCTTTTTGGAAAGTTTGAAATCTTTGCCATTTGCTTGCCACGCCTGGAATTTTCTATCGGTCAAACCACTGCGATGCTTCAACAATTGTCCAATGGTGATTTGCTTCGCATTGGGTAACTCAGGATAATAGGGGTATAGGGTGGTTTGTAGACTCAATTTCCCTTCCGCAATCAATTGCATGATCACCGTCGCGGTGAACATTTTCGTCACGGAGCCAATCCGATATTTCGTGTTTGGGCTTGGCTTTATGCGGTTTTTTAGATCAGCGAATCCAAAACTGAACTGGTAGATTTCTTTTTCATCCTTGAAAAGCGAAATGCTGCCCATGCCCTTATTTTGTTTGACAATGCTCAAAAACAGGCTGTCCATGGCTGATTTATCAAAATTTTGGGCGCTCAGCAGCCATGCGGAGCCAAGACATAATCCAAGTAGTAACCCTTTTTTCACGCCCAATCTTGTTATACTGTGATGAAAGTGATTTTAATGATTTGAGTGATGTAATTATCTGATTTTAAGATGATTATAAAACTCCGGCATTCAAAATCACTTTGCGTTGACTATAAATGGTTTGATGGCTGAAAACGGATAAACGACCACTGGATTGTATTGCAGTTAGACATCCCGATTCATCTTACCCAGCAATCCAATCTGTCCAATATGGTACACATCATGCTGAATCACGCCTTCGAGCAAATAGCGATAGGTGTGGCCATCTCGATAAGGCTTTTCAAGCCATTCGTCCGACTGTGCAGCAAGCAAATCGAGCAGTGCTTGTTGATTGTCAGCGAGTTCGGACAGCAATTTTTCCCAACCTTTGGCCTTGAGTTTGGCCGGCGGGTTCCAATCTTCCGGGGAGTCAGCTTCGGGCCTGAACTGGGTGTTTCCCTTCAAATGTTCGATCAATACCCGTCGCCACACAAGCATGTGCGCCACGATTTGTGCAATCGAATGCACGCCCGGCACAGGCACGGCAAAAGCCATTTCGGGGCTAAAGGAGTCTAATTTGTCCAACAGAGAATCGCCGTACCAGGGCTCGCCGTCGTAGAGGTCATTAAGTTGGCGTATGTAGTGTTCGAGCATGTTTTTTACCTTAAAAAGACTTCAATCAGGCAAAAGTATCGGTTCTGTTGAAAGTACAGCAGCAGTTTTTCATAGTTTCCCAGCCGTAGCCCATCTAAAAAATCCAGCCCTTCGTCCCACTTTTGCCACCAGAACATAACATCTTGCGCGTTCTCCTGTTTAAAGAGCGATGTAAGCATATCGCTTCATCGCTTCATCACTTCCTCACTTCATCACTTTTACCCGCCATAGCCGCAGGCGAAGGCGGGTATCACCACCAACCCACATGCTCTCCGTCTCACAACTAACCAAGCAATACCGCACCGCCCACAACACCGACCTCACAGTACTCGACAACGTGAGTTTTAACCTGGAAGCGGGCGACACCTTTGCCATTGTAGGGCCATCTGGCTCTGGAAAAACCACTTTGCTTGGACTTTGTGCAGGACTGGACCGCGCAAGCAAAGGCTCGGTTTCCTTGAACAACATCGCCCTCGACAATCTCTCGGAAGATGAACGGGCCGATGTCCGGAACCGGTACGTGGGTTTTGTTTTCCAAAATTTCCAGCTCATCCCTACGCTCACGGCGCTTGAAAATGTGATGGTGCCACTCGAACTCCGGGGTGATAAATCCGCCGAGTCCACCGCGCGTCAATGGCTTGATAAAGTGGGACTTACGGATCGTCTGGACCACTACCCGACCCAACTTTCTGGCGGCGAACAACAGCGGGTGTGCATTGCCCGGGCTTTCTCGAACAGCCCCAAAATCCTTTTTGCCGACGAGCCAACGGGCAAC
Organism: Saprospiraceae bacterium; assembly: GCA_022842255.1. GTDB lineage: Bacteria > Bacteroidota > Bacteroidia > Chitinophagales > Saprospiraceae > M3007. The sequence goes on from JALHPW010000375.1 coordinate 5,249, forward strand.
CTCGATGCAGACAATGCAGCGGGTATTGTGGATCTAATTTTTGAATTGAACCGGACGGCAGGGACTACGCTGGTGTTGGTCACACACGACCCTGAACTGGCCCAGCGGACGCAGAGGATCTTGAGAATTAAAGGGGGAAAGGTGGAGTCTTTGAGTGGAGCTGTTGGCCACTAATTGCACGAATTGCCACGAATTAATTAGTGCAAATTGGTGTAATTCGTGGCAAAAAGCATGTTTGGAGTTGGCCACTAATTGCACGAACTGCCACGAATAAAATTAGTGCAAATTGGTGTGATTCGTGGCAAAAAGCA
>JALHPW010000376.1 GCA_022842255.1 Saprospiraceae bacterium
GTTTTACAAAACAGAACGGTAACCAGGGTTGGCTCCAACCGCTCCCGACCGGTGAATGTGCGGGTCTTGGCAGCTACCAACCAAAACTTGTTCGAGGCAGTAAAAAACCGCACATTTAGGCAAGATTTACTGTACCGTATCAATACCATCGAAATCCAAATACCACCGCTGCGGGAACGAACAGACGATATTGAACCATTGGCGATGCACTTTATGAAGGATTTTGCCCGGAAATACAAACGCCCGGTGAACGGCCTCAGTGCAGCTCTGTTGAAGGAAATGCACCGTTACCCATGGCCTGGAAATATCCGTGAGTTGCAACATGCGGTGGAACGGGCAGTCATCATGTCGAAAACAGAAAAGCTTCAACCCGAAGATTTCTTTTTCCGGGAAAATGGCCAAAACAACGAAATTGACTTGCCCACTATGAACCTGGACGACATGGAAAAGCAATTGATTATGAAGGCTTTACAAAAGTACCACGGCAACATTACCGAGGCTGCCACGGAATTGGGCTTGACTCGGGCATCGTTGTACCGTCGACTAGAGAAATATCAATTGTAGGTGCCGAAGCCTTAGAGCTTTAATACAACCAGTCGGCTCAAACCAACTAAATTGCCCAAGGAGTCTTGTGCACGAACCACAAAAACCCCATTCCGGATTCCGCTCAAATCCAATTGTTTTTCCAGCGTGTCGTTTGGATTGGTCCACCGTTCCGATAAAACAACCCTGCCATTCAAGTCACAAACCTGAATCAACACATCCTTCAACGCTTTTTGAGCCAAAGTAATGTTGACTCGGTCGCCAGCAGGGTTGGGATACACGCGCAATCCCGATTCCTGGAGTTCGGGCGTGTTCGTGGGTACCTGATTGCCTGCCGCCCCCGGCGAACCATCCACTATTCCACTCGGTTTCCAACTGCTGGCAAGGTGATTGTCCAACAATGGTGATACCAGTTCCAATGATTTGCCATACATGGTGTTGGCCTCTGGCCAAGGGATGTGGTTGTTGTATCGAACAAAATCAACCAGCAGGCCATTGGGGTCGTACAGCAAAATTTTCTCTCCCTCGTCGGCGAGTTTTCCATCGGTCCATTCAAACAAGGAATAGGGCACGTTTGCCGGAAAATTCGCCGCATCTTTTGCCACCACCACATAAGCACCCGCCTCGATTTTGGAACCTGCCGGGAACACAAAATCAATCGCGCCAAACAGGGTGTAGCCATCCAAAAGCACGGTTTCGCTGCCTGGATTGTGGATTTCCAAAAACTCCCCATAAACACTCAGGGTATCGTTGTACAAAATTTCGGAAAGCATCAGCTGCGGCTGGCCTGAATAGGTAGGCAGTGGAAACGCTCCTAGGTCCGAACCGGCAGTACCTGCGCCTTTGGCAGGAGAACCGGGCATTAATTGAAAATCGTAAAAGGTTGGATTGGAAAAGCGTGGATCCGCGTTGAGATTGCCCGGCTCACTCAGGGAATCCGTGTCGGATAAACAATTCGACCAACTCAAACTGGAAAGGGAGTCAGCATAAAAGGCGTCAAACGCCGCATTTGAGATGATGCAGTTGCTAACTACGCCATTCCCGCCCAAAGAACCCGGATTTTTTTCATACGCTGAAATACCGCTTTGATTCCCAAACAAGGTGCAGTGGTCTATTACCACGGGCGACTGGTCCTTGAGCGCGATACCGATGGCCGTATAGGCGATGGTGTTGTGGAGAATAGAGACGCTACTCTGCTGGCCAACCGAAATGCCCTTATCGAAACAATGGTAGATGAAATTGCCTTCAATTTGAAGGTTCTGGCATTGCTCCCCAATGTCGAGTCCATCACAGTTGTCGCCCCGAAAATCATGGATAATATTGTTCCGTACAATACCATCGCTAACGCCATCAAAATCAATGGCATCCATGTCTGGAAACAGCGCCCCCAAACCGGAAAAATTGCAGTTTTCAACCCGTCCCTTGCCGCCTTTTACGTTGATCCCGTCGCCGGTTACCACGGAGCGAATGTTGGAATTGCTCAAACTTAGGTCGGAAAAACGAGCAAAAATTGGGTTGTCCGTAACCTGGGTTAAATCCAAGTGGTCCATCTCAATATCCGCAAAATAGGCCGATATGGCTGCCGGGTAGTAAACCCGATGTACCCCCGCACTAGCATTTTCCAGGCTCAGGTAGCTTAACCTGGATTTGGCACTGGTTTTTTGCAGGAAAATACCCGCCCAAGGCCCTGACCCATTCAAGCTTTGTAGGCTCACCGGGCTGTTGGCCGTCCCATTGATCTGTAAGTCGCCTAAAACCCAAAGACTTGCTTTTTCCGGAAACCTGACCACCACTCCTGGCTCCATAGTCAATGACACGTTCGGCAACACCACCACATCCTTCACCGCAACGTAAGGGGAACAAGCCTGCGTCAGGGTCATGTTTTGTCGAATGGTATCTGGTAAAATCCCACACGCCCCTGTGCCTTCAAAAACGGCCCTTAAGGTCAATGGATTCGGCCCTTCCAGGCTGGTTTGCAGCACTGGATTGGTGCTGAGGGTTTGTTGTAACCCGCCGATGGTGCCACGGATTTCCAGGTCGAAACTCAAATCCGAGCTGTTGACGGCTGCTTGGTGTACTTCTACCGCCAAAATGTTCTGGCCTGGCAGCAGTAAATTAGCTGGAATATCATGTTCGATCCAGGCGTTTTCTCCGGGCGCCCCTACGGTGGAAGATGCAGGAGTGTCTGACAAGATGCTGCCGCTTGGCATATTTTGACGCCAAATTTCCTGCCCGTTCAAATACAGCACAGCCCCATCGTCTACTACCATGCGCAAGGTCAGTGCCGTCAAAGCCGCCGGGTCGCTCACCTCCAATTTTTGTCGGAAGTAGTAAGCAATGGTTTTGTTATTGGGGTCTGCACCAAAATCCAGGGTCGTCACCTCGTCGCCGTCGCCGTAGCCAAATTGTGCCAAACCGGCTGACCAGTTACCATCGTCAAAACCGTCCAACTGCCATCCATTGGCGATCGGAGTGGCGGCATCGTAGTATTTCCAGCTGCTTCCAGCGGGTAAAAGGGTGATGGTGGAATCCATGGTTTTTTCCCATCGGATAAAGTTGAACCCCGGACGTGCCTCAGCGGTCAAGGTAAATGGTGTCTGCTGGAAATATTTCCCAGTCCAGGGATAACTCGGGAAGGCAGGCATTTCGTGCAGCCGAACCTGCCCATGTGCCGGGTTGCTCACTTGTACGCTCAGGTTGTTTGCCCCAGGGAGGCTAAAGTACTGCACCAGATCGTTGACCATGAGGGCATTGCGTTGTTGGGCGAAATCTTTCAGTTCAGCTACTTCGTTTTCCCAATATTGAACAGAAGGGATTCCATTGCCATAACTGGAGGTCGTTCCAGCCCATTCGCCCACGTGATAGGGTACCTCATTTCGAATCCAGTTGGCATGGCGGTCAATACGCGGGTTGACCCACAATGGGTTCCAGGTAACAAAAAGGTTGTCGGCAAAACGGCTGATAAAACTTGCCTTAAAGGCATCGTTTTCCAACATTTTACGCAAAAAAAAGCGTCGCAAAAGGCCCATTGCTCCAGCTGGGGCCATCGGTCGCGGTTGCCCAATTCATTCCTGTTCCCGACACCTCGGAGAGGTTGAACCCGCGGTCAAAATCATGCAAAAGCCAACGCCATTTCGAATCCGGGCTGCGCTTGCGGAAAAGGGCAATGTTGTGGCCCCAGCTGGTATTGGCCGAAAATATTTCCGCGATGATGTAATCCGTAAAATTTCGGGTATCACAAATCGCTGAAAATTGTTGAAACGCCGAATCGGTTTGCAAACCCGCATGGAGCATTGCTACCATTTGCTGGTAAGCCTGGTCGTCGCCCTCTTTTACCTCGCCATCATTCTCAATGTAATCAAGGCTGTCCGATGGGATTGCATGATACATCTCCGCGTATTCCTTGTCCTGCTTTTCACGCAGATTGTAAATACCGTAATAAACCCCATTGATAAAGGTAGACACCGGACGGATGGCCTGAATGTCGAGGTCGGCGGTGCTCGCCGCGTTGCCCTGCATCATGCCGTCGCGGAACAAGGTGTTGGCCCAGTCATTCCCACTGGTCCGTAAAATGAGGTCCTCAAATCTCGTCCTGGGATTGTCCGGAAACACCTGATATTCGATATGACCACCCCCGTATTGATTTCTGGAAGAAATATTGAGCATCTTTTGTGGCAATATCCAGGAGTTTTCACCGCCCACACTGGCACCCGCATCGTGGTGAAAACCAAGCAAGCCATCGTTTTCATAAAACTCCAGATGGATCGGGATTTCCCAAAGCGGTTTGAAGTCCTGAACCAGGATACCCGAATCCTGTCCGAAAAAATTGGCGGGGTCGCCAGATAGGGAAAGCACGGCCAGTCCACGTTCCTGAAAATTTTCCCCAACGAAATAGGTATTGGTGACCACTGGGCCCGGAATTTGATCGGGGGCTACAATCCGTGCCTTGACCACGGTATTGCTGGCCAGCGTAATAGGCTGGTTGAATATGGGGGAGTTTGTGGTAGGCACCGAACCGTCTACGGTAAAGTGTACCACGCCAATACTGCCTAAATTTTGGATATCAACCGTAGGGGCGGATGGGAAAAAACCGCCCGCTACCGTGAAATGGGGGATGGTTTTTAGATAATCCACAAAAAAAACGCTACTGGAATTGCTTGCTCCCGGGGTAGGACTGGTATAAAAGCCCCAGTTGCCCGTACCATCCTCCGCACGTCCCTGCGACACATTGCTGAGTTGGGGTAAAAAACTGATTTTATCCTGTTCTAAACCGGAGGCATTGCTCAAAATCAGTTTTTCGCCATCGGCGGATAGTTTGAAATTGGTGTGAAGCCCCGTGTTTTCACCATCGGCCCAAACGAGTATAAAGCCATTGGATGGCAGGGTGGTCCCGGCCGGAAAAACCCATTTTTCGGGAAGATCGGCATCGTCAGACAACCACCATCCGGAGAGGTCAAGCTCGGAATTGCCGGCGTTGTATAATTCAACCCAATCTGCAAACGACTGAAAATCAGGGTCTTGGTTGACCAGATTATTGGATGCGAGGAATTCGTTGATACTGACTTGGGCGTTGGCAATGACACCCGTAAAAAGCAGGAGCGTTGTTAGGAGGCGGTTAGGAAGCATCAGGACTGGATTTGAAAAAGCAAAAAGTTGGTTCGTTTTGCATCATTTGGCATAAAATGGAGTCCTTGCACACCGTGTGTTTTCCTTTCGTGGAGTAATACGGATAATAGGTGCCCCAGGGTTGCCCCGGCTACCTTTTCAAGGCTAATTTTCCTGATTTTTTGAACCGTTTGGAGCTTGTCTCAATGATTGTCCAAAGCTGGATATTTATTTCTGATGGCTTGGGGGGCTACCTCCCACCAGGCGTTTTGCAGGGCATCTTGGCAGAGTTCCCATTCCGCGGTTTCGAGGTTGATATGGGTCCAACCGTACTTACCCCATTTGTTGGGCACGGGGTAGATTGCGCCCTTGCT
>JALHPW010000377.1 GCA_022842255.1 Saprospiraceae bacterium
CCGTTGACGCAAGATGATTTTCAGGAAATTGGAGAAAAAACCCCCCCTCCTTTTTCTACTTTGGCCACCCATTCGCCATCGCGCGGCAAACAGATGTCAAACTCTCCGTTTCGGGTGGTACGGGCTGTTTCGATGGTTCCAGTAGCCCGGTGCTCAAAACGGATGCTCGCATTGGCGATGCGGGTGTTGAACTCCGTGGTCAATACAATCCCGCCCGAGCGCAGGCAAGGTGGCGTTTCTTTCATCCTGAAATTCAGGTTCAACTCATCGTCCGAATCCACAACTAAGAATCGATCGCGGGAGGTATAGCCCTTGGCGTTCACCATCACGAGATAATTCCGAAAACGAGTGAACTCTGTTGTTGCTGCACCTTCTGCGTTCGAGTATAGGTCGGGTTTGCCCATGTCCTTGGCGTCTTTCCGAACCAATTGGAACGTGAACACATCAGGCTTGTCGGGCAGCGCTACGTAGTCGAAGTCGTAGAAATCGTTGTTGCCAGCGATAAATCCATCATCGGTAGGCTGGAAAATACGGATTTCAGCGCCTTGTAGGGGCAGCCCTGTTTTTTCATCTATGACATTGATGCGGGCACGGTTCACTTCCGGTTTGCCAGTGCCGACAAGTCCGCCCGGGGTGAAAAACTGGAAAATATCAGATTTTCCATAGGTTTCCCCTTTGCGTTCGCTGGCAAAAAAGCCACTGTGTCCATCCGGGTCGGTAATGAAACTAAAATCGTTGTCGGGCGAGTTGAATGGTTCGCCAAGGTTTATAACTTCTGTTTCTTCATTGGCTTTCAGCGGGTTGTTCACAAAATAGATGTCCATGCCACCTAGGGTATTCGACCGGCCATTGGACGAAAAGAAGAGGGAACCAAAGAAGCTCATGAAAGGGAACAGTTCCTGTTTCTCGGTATTGATACTGGGGCCCAGATTAATGGGTTCGCCCCATTTTCCTTTGCCCAGGCGCTCCACTGCATAGAGGTCAAATCCACCACTACCGCCCGGCATATCGGAGGCAAAGTAGAGCCAGCGCTCATCGGGGCTGAGGCTGGGGTGCATACAAGAGTAGTCGTCGCTGTTGAACGGCAAATCGATGGGCGGGGTCCAATCGGGGAAGCCGTATTCCATCTGATAGATTTTCATGGATGATTTCCCCCCTTTTCCACCACGCAGCACCCCGTCGTCGTTGTTGTTGCGGGTTACAAAGGCGTATTTGTAATCGCGGGTAAAGGTGGCTGGGCCTTCGTGGAAATCAGATTTTTTGCTGGCATTGAATTCGAACTTGTTCGGTTCGACCAAGGCCCCCAGGCGGTCGAAGGTAGAGAGGTAATGTGCTTCATAGGCCTCGCCGGTGCGTTCGCTTCGCGGACCTTTTTTGCCACGAGCGGAGACAAACAGGATGCCGTTGTCGTAGTACATTGGTGCGTAATCGGTACCAGTGAGGTTGAGTTCCTTGACGTTTTCCAGGCGGACCGGGTAACGACGGTCGTCTTTTTCCCGGAACCGATCTTTGGATTTGCTTTTGGAAGAACCTGAACCTTGGGCCGAAACGACCAGCACGAGCAGTAGCAGCGGGAGTGCAAGGATTAATTTACGTAACATTTTTTGCACAGTAAATGGTTGATGGTAAACGATGTAGCGCAGGGATTGACAGCCTGAGCCATTGGATAATGGATTAAACGCAGGCGAAGGTATGGGGATTGCGTTATTCTGTCAGGAGTGAGGAAAAGGGTTAACAATTCCTTCTGTACCGCCAGCATGGTATGGGGCTATACCACATCCTTCCGCCGTTCCTTGGCCAATTCAATGCCCGCATCGCCTAAAGCATTGCGTAGTGCTTCGTAGAAATGGTTGAGGGTGTCGTCATGATGCTGGCCGAGGGTCCAAACGGCCATGGAGGCTTTCATATCATCGCGGGAGATGCCAGCCACCTTTACATCCACGTTTTTGCCAGGCAAGGCATGTGGGCAATGGCTGGCGGCTTCTTGAGCGGCTTTTTGGAGCTTCTCCAAGGATGTGCCGGGTTGCAGCAGCAGGGTCACTTCTGCCTGGACCTCACTGTGTTCCACGATGTTCTCGATGGGGCCTTCGGTTATTTTACCGTTTGGGATAATGATTTTTTTGCCTGATGGGGTTTGCAAAATCGTGCTGAAAATTTGAATCTCGGTCACTTTCCCTGCCTTGTCGGCCACGCTGAGGTGGTCGCCCACTTTGAAAGGACGAAACAACAGGATGAGGACGCCGCTGGCAAAATTGCCCAAACTGCCCTGCAAAGCCAAACCCACGGAAAACGCAATGGCTGAAAAAATAGCGATGAAAGAAGTCGTGGCAATGCCAATGGTGCTGGCTACCATCAGCACAAGTGCGATCTTCATTGCCACATCTGCCATGGAAGTGAAAAAGGGTCGTAGACCCTCATCTACCCGGCGGGCTTGAAGAAAACGGTCGAAACCGCGCGAAAGGCGACGAATGATCCATAAGCCGCCAAAAAGTATGATTATGGCGGCGATGGTTTTAGGACCGTAGGCCCAGGCCAATTCTATGGCTTTGTCGAAGATTGCTTTTGTATCCAAATGATGTATGAACTATGATGTATGATGTATGAACTATGATGTATGATGTATGAGGTATGATGTATGAACACGCTACCTATACATCATACATCATACATCATACATCATACATAGTTAATTGCTTCCCGAATCCGAACCAAACGCTCAAGAATTCTTTCCAACTCACTGAGTGGCAGCATATTGGCCCCGTCAGATTTGGCTTCGGAGGGTCGTGGGTGTGTTTCGATGAACAGTCCGTCGGCACCTGTGGCGATGCCCGCCCGGGCGATGGTTTCAATGAGCGCGGGACGGCCGCCGGTCACACCGCTGCTTTGATTGGGTTGCTGCAAGGAGTGGGTGCAATCGAGCACAACGGGTGCCCCGAAGGAGCGCATCACCGGAATGCCCCGAAAATCCACAATCAGGTCTTGATAGCCAAAGGTGGTACCACGCTCGGTGAGCACTACGTTGGGATTGCCTTCTTCGCGTACTTTTTCGGCGGCAAATTGCATGGCTTCAGGACTGACAAACTGCCCTTTTTTGATGTTCACCACTTTGCCGGTTTGTGCGGCAGCCACCAGCAAGGACGTTTGACGGCACAGGAACGCCGGAATTTGAAGCACATCCACATATTGGGCCGCTAAGGCTGCCTCTGGTTCGGTATGAATATCTGTTGTGGTGGGGACGAGAAAGGTTTCGCCTATTTTTTGAAGGATTTGAAGCGCTTTTTCGTCGCCAATACCCGTGAAGGAATCGCGTTTGCTGCGGTTGGCTTTGCGGTACGACCCTTTGAAAATGTAGGGAATACGCAAGCGCTGACAGATTTCGTTGACCTGTCCGGCAATATCAAAAGCCATTTGTTCGCCTTCAATGGCACAGGGGCCGGCGATGAGAAAAAAATTGTTGGAATCAGTGTTTTGGAGTCGAGATAGCTGGAGCATGGAGTGTGCTGGTGATGGAGTGATGGAATAATGGAGTGATGAAGAGATGAAGTGATAAGGTGATGGAGTGATGGAGTGATGGGGTGATTGCGGGGACAAATGTCGAAATACTAAAAATTATGCGGGCAAAAATTGACCAAAACCTTTTCTTTGGCGCGGTAATTGGTAATTTCTTAAATACAGTCCAATTTTTATGAACCATTTCATTGCCTGTTGTTGCTGTTGTTGTCCTGCCGCTCGGAAAGGGTACTTGGCAATATTGGTGCAAAAAATGGGTTCCTGACATTCAAAACCTTTACTGCTCCCACAAAGCCCCCTTTTCGGAATATCCGGGAAGGGGGCTTTGTTCGTACATCATAGTTCATACCTCATACATCATACATTATAGCATGAAATCTCATCTAGAAAATTTCTTTCAAACCCTTGAACATCAGCAATTAACGCAAAACGTTCCCATCCCACCCCGTGCGGAGGCGCAGCGATTGGCAGATGCCTTGTTTTTGTTCCTTTTTCCCATGCTGAGTGAGGAACCCAAACCGGCGCGGGTGCAATACGCTTTGCTTCGACACGATTTGATGAAATTGCTCTACCCACTCACGAAGGACGGTGGCGAGTCGGTGGGAACCATCGCCAATGGTTTTTTCGATCAATTGCCCGAGGTGTACGAAATGCTGTTGGAGGATGCCCAAGCGTTCTTCAACTTTGATCCGGCGGCGACCTGCGTGGAGGAGGTAATTGCCACCTATCCAGGCTTTTATGCGATTGCAAACTACCGCATCTCCCATTTGCTTTATCAATTGGGCGCGCCGCTATTGCCGCGCTTTTTTGCCGAACATGTGCATGGCAAAACGGGCATCGACATTCACCCGGGCGCCAGCATCGGTCGGTCGTTTTTTATAGATCACGGTACGGGCGTGGTGATTGGCGCCTCCGCAGTGATTGGAAACAACGTGAAAATCTATCAAGGGGTGACCTTGGGGGCCTTGCAAGTGGATAAATCGCTGGCCAATGTAAAACGCCACCCGACCATCGAGGACAACTGTGTGCTCTATGCCAATTGCACCATCCTGGGCGGGCGCACGGTGATTGGCCACGATTCGGTCATAGGTGGCAACTCTTGGGTGACCGAAAGTGTACCCGCCTATTCGGTGGTGTTGCACCAAAGTCAGGTCAAGGTTCGGACACGCCCGTTCGATGAACCGGTCAATTTTGTGATTTAGGGTTTTGCCACGAATTGCACGAATTTTCACGAATTTGAGGTCATTTCGAGGCCTAAAATCCGTTGATGCGCCGCCCAAATTTGTGGCAAAAGCAAACTCGAACCATCGTTCACAAGCACAAAATCCGCCAAAGCAAGTTTCTCATTTTCAGGCAGTTGTCCGCGCATTCTTGCCCGGACCTGCTCTACCGAAAGCCCATCACGTTCCACCACCCGTTGTAGCCGTAGGTCTTCGGGTGCGGTGACTACCATCAAAAAATCCAGGTGCCGGTGGCTTCCGCTTTCAATCATCAAAGCGGCCTCCTTGAGGGTGTAAGGGGCACCCCGTTCAGCTTGTTGGTGATGCCATTCGAGGCCTGCGCGTTCCACGGCTGGATGCACCAAAGCATTGAGTGCCGCGAGTTTTTCAGGCGCTGAAAAAGCAATTTTTGCCACAAAAGCCCGGTTGTATACCCCGGTTTCGGTATAGGCCTCCGGACCAAAGATATCTAGGATGCCCTTGCGCAATTCAGGGTCGCGGTTGATCAATTCCTTTGCCCAGGTATCGGCGTAGAAAACAGGAATGCCCAGGGCTTCGTGAAAAATCCGACACACCGTGGTTTTGCCACTGCCAATACCGCCTGTGATACCGACGCGGGGTATGTTTTTGGGTGCTGCTCCGTCTGTGCTTGTGGTGGATGGTTGTTTCACGGATGTTTCAAATTTTAAGCAAGAACGGTATTTGTCTGATTGCGGTTCTAAAAAAAGGCCAGGTCGGGGGCGCAGAAAGCACGAGATCGGAAGAGCA
>JALHPW010000378.1 GCA_022842255.1 Saprospiraceae bacterium
TCTTCCGATCTGTTGCGGACGTAACAAAGTTTGGCCAATCCAGTACCGCGCACCATGTGGTCGTTCACGATACAAAAACGCCCACGGAACAAGGCATTGATAAGTTTCAATTTAACCCCCGAAGATTGCGACGACACGAGCAGGTTGATTTGGGCTTTGCTAAGCAAGCTATTCATCTGTGCCTCGTCGGGGTTTTCTACCAACCGGATGTGTTCGTGTTGTGCCACTAGCTCGCGCAAGCGATCGGAAGGATCCATGCCCGCAATCACGAACGGAATATCAAAATCGGCAAACACCTCCTCGATGAGCCAGGTAGCTGCCAATTCGTTGTCTGGCACGCTCAATTTCCCATGAAAAAGCACATACTCTCCCCTACCTAACTGGCTCTCTACCAATTCATTGGGGTGAAACGCCGGAATATAGTGCGTATTGGCTTTCAGGGCACGGTAATAAGCCTCATCGGTGCCCGAAAGGGTGAGGATCTCATCGGCATGGAGCACCACCTTGGGTTCAATACGCTGAAGTTTGATGCTTTCTGAAAAGTAATACGCCTTTTCCAAGGGTGCCGTTGCTGGGGTAAGCTGGGCAAGGCTTTCATAGTACTGCCATTCGATGTTGTGCATACGAATGAGTTTCTGACGGCTCCGGAGGCTGGAATGCCAAATCAACCCTGCGGTATGCATCCCTTCGAAAAGAATGGGATGCCTGTCTTTGCGCAACCGTTTGAGCAGGGTACTGCTTTGTCGGGTGCGCATGATAAACGGGAGCAGGCTGATTTGGTAAAACAAAGACCGGCTTCGTTTGTAGTAGTATATCTCGTGGCAATAATTGGCCAGTTCGGGTTGGGGCGTTCGCTCACCATATTGATAGCAGTGGAGGATGACCTTCACTCCTTGCGCGTGCAGGGCTTTGATTTGGTTGAAAATGACGATGACCCCACCATAGTTGGCGGGATAAGGGATGTCAAAAGATACGACGTGAAGAAACATGTGCCTGCGTTGGGTTGGGCGTTCAATTTAAAGCGGAACCGTGCAAAGGTAGGATGTTTTTGCAGGGTAGAATATCTTGAAGGCAAACGGAATAAAGAGGAGCCTTGGTCTTCAGACAGATGATTAATATTTTGCAACAAAAAAAGTATTGAAACCAATGATCGATGTGCGATTTCAACATCTTTGAAATTTTGAAAAAAAAATTATCCCTAGGCTTGCTAATCCGTTTCAGGTTCGCATACCTTAGGGAGATTTTTGGATCACATTCGTTCACTAAACACTTTGCTTATGAATATCACTTTCGAGGAGCTCCGTCGCATCAAACACGCACTACCGCATGGTAGCGTGGCCAAAATCGCCCAAGAACTCAATATAGAAGAACAAACCGTACGCAATTACTTTGGGGCACACGATTATAAAAACGGAGAAGTGGTAGAATTTCATTTAGAACCTGGACCGAATGGTGGCATCGTCCACCTTGAAGATCCGACCATTTTGAATCATGCGCTCCAAATTCTTGGAGAACAACCAGTTTTGAATTAAGAACAACGACATTCAAACCAATCACACTATTCTATTGCAGCACGTCCGCCCTATTTTGGACGGGCGATCAAAAGGGAAACCGGCCTGAACATCGCGGTTTCCCTTTTCTTTTTGCCCTATAGCCAAACGAATAACTGAAAATAAGGGATACGACTCCAGTGGTTTTTCTAACATTGCAGCCAATTTCAAGGCGAAAACAACATCGCTTTTCGATTTAAACAATGTCTGAAAACACCACCACCGCCTCCACCAAAATCCTAAACGCAGCCGTAATTGTGGCCGCATTAGGCTACTTCGTAGATATTTACGACCTCCTCCTCTTTGGCTTTGTACGGGTCAAAAGCCTGACCGACCTGGGTTTCTCTGGCCAGGACCTCACCGACAAAGGCCTGTCGCTCCAAAACTGGCAGATGTTCGGTATGCTGGTAGGCGGTATCCTCTGGGGCATCTTGGGCGATAAGCGCGGTCGGGTAAAGGTGTTGTATTTCTCGATTGCCCTGTATTCCGTTGCCAATATCTTGAACGGGTTTGCCACCGGTTATGCGGATTATGCCTTTTACCGCTTCATTGCAGGTATCGGGTTGGCCGGAGAATTGGGCGCAGGCATTACCCTTGTAGCAGAGGTTTTGCCCAAACACAAACGTGGACTCGGGACCATGCTGGTGGCCAGTATCGGGTTGTCGGGCGCACTATTGGCCTGGGTCATTGAGCACAATTTTGGCTGGCGCGACTGCTATTTTATTGGAGGGGGCTTGGGGGTGCTGCTGTTGATTTTCCGCATCAGCGTGAACGAATCCGGCATTTACCGGCAAATTCAACAACAATCGCATATCAGTCGAGGCAATTTTTTTGCCCTGTTCACCAGTTGGGACCGACTTTCCCGATTTCTGCGGTGTATTTTCATCGGAACTTCTACCTGGTTTGTCATCGGGGTTTTGGTGTTTTTTTCACCCGAATTTGGAAAAGCAAAAGGTTTGGAGGGCATTTTGGCATCCAATGCCATCGCCATTGCGTATATCGGGCTTATTTTGGGTGATTTGGCCTCTGGGTTCCTCAGCCAAATCCTGCGCAGCCGGGTGAAAGTGATGGCCATTTTCCTATTCCTGGATGTTTTGGCCGTGCTGGGATACCTCGCTCTGCCATTTAGCAGTCCAACGATGTTCTACCTAGGCCATTTCGTGTTGGGATTTTCGGTGGGTTTTTGGGTCATTTTTGTGACGATAGGCGCAGAGCAGTTTGGCACCAACCTTCGCTCCACCGTGGCTACTTCGGTCCCCAATTTTGCACGAGGGATGCAGGTGCCCATCAATGAATCCTTCAAATACCTCAAAGGCGCCGCGGTGACCGGAAGTGTAATCACGGCAGGTTATATCGTAGGGGCCGTTTGCCTGGGTATCGCTTTCATTGCCTTATGGGGCATGAAAGAAACCTTTGACCGGGACCTTGATTATGTGGAGGAGATTTGAGGTACGGTTTACGAAGTGCGATTTGCGAAATGGGAAGTGCGAATGGGAGTTACGAATAAAAAGAGGCTGCCCCGTACTTAAGGTTGATTGTGGTGGATAAGGTTGTTGAGGGTTGATAATTGTACTCGAAAAGCAGGATTTATCCACTTTCAGGGCACAAAAATAAACCTCATCAACCTTATCAACTATTATCAACCTTACGAGACAGCCTCCAATTAGGCTAAACCCAAGTAATTGAACACGCGATTAGTGCGCAACCACCACTTTTTTCATCGTCGACCCTTCGGCGGTACGAACCCAGAAGTAATAAGTGCCTGAAGGCAGGCCTTTCACATTGAAATTCATTACCCCGTTCTGGATGTTTTTCTCCACTTGGGTGCTGGCCACCATTTGACCTTTTCCATCCAACAATGAAACAGCAACGGATGGGTTTACCGCATCCAGGTTAAGTTGAAGGTTTACAAACTCACTGGCAGGGTTAGGCGTGATGTTGATTTTGGAATCCGCCAGTTTCTTTGGCTCAACCACTTTGGAACCTGGAACAAATCCTTCCAATTGCAGACGGTGCACCACCGAGCGGTCGCCCCAAGCAGAATTGTAAAACTGACCTAGGTACATCGCCACCGTTGGGAAAACGAGGTAGTTTTCGTGCGATGAGTTGGACAAAGCAACGTTGCGGCCACTTCCATTGTTGATACCATCGTACAAGATGGTCAGGTAGTAAGGGTGACTAGGTTTCAAGGTCACTGGGCCACCATTGTTGATATCCTCCAGGGCAATGTCAATCAATTTGTCCTCTGTCTCATTGCCAACCAAGGTATAGTTGGCGTAGCCTACCAAATCCGAGTTGATGTCATCCCAGCTACCGCCGGTACCCAACAGGTTGATCGCACCGTCGCCATCAGAATCTCCGTCGAGCAGCAGAATAGCAATAATATCACTCGATGGATTTCCGGAATAAACGGAGTCAATGTTAGCAATCCCAAAGGTAGCATGGGTTGCCACCCCACCGTTTGGACCGGTCAAGGACAGTCCACCGATTTGATAATTGAAAGGCTTGTCGCCAGTGACGAATAAGTCGTTGCGGTCTGCACCACCGTCAAGCTGAAGGGTCAGGTTATCGGATGCGTAGGTGTAATCCGTAATGGCAAATTTGCGAACAAGGGAATCTTGCGCATTGGTGTACTTATTGTTTGTAAAGGTAATGGTGTAGGTACCTACTACTGCGGGTGGGAGGTAGGGATCCATATACACCACAACCTCTTCGGCAGGGGCGATTTCAGGCGCAGCAGTTGTGTAAGCATACGAGTAGCCATTTGGCCCTGTGATATCAGCCTTCAATACCAAATCCGTGAGTGGAGTGCTCTCACGGTTGACGAAGCGAACGCCAATATTGTAAAGCGAATCCACCTGGGTCACAGGGGTAGCATAATGGTAGGCGCCGTATGCCTCAATAGAGGTTGGGAATGTAAAACAAAGGTTTACGGCTTCCCCAGCATCCAGCGCACCGGCCAGATCCTGCCCCGTCTCGCGTTCTAGGAACACTGCAGGAATGTTAATGGCTGTAGCACTGTCCACCGCCGTCATACCGCCCAAAAACTGAGTGGCATTCGCATAGGTAGTACAGGGGCCGTCAAGTGTATTGGTAAAGTGGTTGATGATAATGGCCCCAATTGCGCCTGCTTGTTGGGCATGGTAGGTCTTGAGGCTGAACGAACAGCCGCCACGACGGATTAGGGCAAATTTACCTGCCACCTCAGCAGGATTGGTCAAAGGTGCACATCCCAACGAGTCTGCAGCCCAGACAACTTGACCACAAAACTCTTCCGTCACGTCAGCGCCCCATTCTGTCTGACCAATCCATTGGCAAACATCCGGGTCAAAGCCATGCTCAATGGTTTGAGCAATAGACGCAGGAGAAGTGATTTGAATCAAAAACCCATCGTCGCCTGTACCTAGAACGTTCTGAGCCTGTGCACTTTGCATCCAGCAAAGTTGCCCTAGCAACAACAATAAAAGCGAAGGAAATTTTGTCGTAATCTTTTTCATAGCAGAAAAACGGTTTGTGTTAAAAAATTAAAGTGCAAATATAGCTTTTGAAGCAACTTGCCCAAAACCAGCAATTGGATATTCGACGACAATCGGGTTTTAAAGGGTGGTAGGCAATACTTCAAGGCATAAAAAAACGTGGCCCGACAAATTGCCGGGCCACGTTTTTTAAAGCAAAACCAACTTAGAAATTAGTGGGCAACCACAATTTTCTGCATCGTTGCACCTTCAGCGGTACGTACCCAGAGGTAGTAAACACCAGCAGGAAGGGTGTTGACATTGATAGTCATTACACCGTTTTGGATGTTTTTCTCTACTTGTGTGCCCGTAACCATACGGCCTTTCGTGTCGAGGATGGAAACTGCCACTGATGGGTTCACAGCATCCAACTTCAGCTCAAGGTTTACGTATTCGTTGGCTGGGTTTG
>JALHPW010000379.1 GCA_022842255.1 Saprospiraceae bacterium
TCTACTTTAGAACAGATATCCACCTCCGAAACTTTTACGGAGAGCGCCGAAGCCTCCATCACGGCTGCCGCAATGGCCAATGTTGGCGGCGGGGTATCTACCAGCAAATCAAGAGGAAAGGAGACAAAGGTGGGCAAGGAACAAATCTTTTTTGAACAACTTGGCGGTTCTGGTGGCACGTTCGATTCCTGGGCATCCGACTTCGACAAAGCCCGCGCAGTAGGCATTAGCCTTACTTCGTTGGAGCATCTATTGGTAGATGCCTATTTCAAGGATAAAGTGGGAAGCGTGGACTTGGAAGGAAAAAGAAGCATGCTTCAATGGGCACTAAAAGACTATGAACAGACCCGACCAAAATATGAATCTATTGGCCCCAACCTCGAAATTTATGAATTTACCCCTCAAAGCCTGGTGTTCAAAGGTGCCGATGATGATGGATGGTTTGATGACGTGGTAGAGGTATTGGGTAAGGTGAATGTGAAAGTCGGGAAATTGGACAGTAGGCAAACCGATGTAATCCCTGACGATATTCGAAGGGATGTTTTGACGATTTGGCATGTTGAACAAGCCAATAAAATAAGTTTTCATAGGAAAAACGATTTGCCCAAATCCATGGAATTGTTGCCTACACAACCTTTGAAGTTCTACCTAAAATCGAACCCGACTGGTACCGGGCCCAAAAGGAGCGAATACGGTTTTGCTATTGAGGTTGAAAAAATATTGGAACACGATACAGCGGGCACAGATGGGGTTTTTGCAAATAAAATATTGGTGAAACGCTTTGACGAAATCACTGAAGAGAAGTCAAACCTCGTTTTTTCCTTACAGAACGGCCCCTGGGAAGTAGAAATTTCTGCAAAAGTCCAACGCTTGCCATTGAGCACGATTGGTTTGCAGGACCAGCCCAAGCAATAGCAATTTTGCCTCGGACAATGTCGGGTAATATGCCGCCCATCCGGTCCGCAAGAGGCGATTTCAAAAGGTTGATAAGGGGTTTATGCGGTTGATGAAGGTTGATAATTACACTCAAAAAGCAGAAATTATCCACTTTTTGGGTTGAAAAAAACCTTCATCAATTTTATAAACTCCTTATCAACCTTTTGAGACAACCTCTTTATTTTACCCAAATCGACAAACCCAGATGTGCTACACTACACACGTCAGTACGCACACAAAAAGGGCCATGGCAAATCTGCCACAGCCCCTTTTTCATGGTTTTAGCCTTAAAAATCTGAAATCAACGGATGAGTACCATTTTCCGCCAGGCTACCTGGGTGCCTGATTCCAGTTTGTAATACAATACGGAGGATGTGCGCAATTGGCTTCCTTCCAGTTCAACACTGTTGTAACCTGCTTTGAAAAAATCGCTTTTTTCAAAGAGCAACCTGCCTTCCGCATCAAAAACACTCAGCTTTGCTTCTGCTGAAGTGGGCAGTCGGAACCCAATGCGGGTGTTTTGACTGAAGGGGTTTGGTTCGTTTTGAAAGAGCGCAAACCCATCGTTTTCAAGGGCTTCCAGACCACTTGTGGAGCCTTGTTCCATCGTGAACGTATGCTCGCAGACGCTTTGGTTGCCACATTGATCGGTTACAATCCACCGGATTTTGTGGGTACCCTGCGGCAGTTCCGGTGTCACAAATGTATTGGGTGACGCCGCTGTATTCCAGCGAACAGAAGCGGTGGAATGGGTTGGCGTGCTGCTCCGGCTAAGTGCAAAGTGCCATTTTTGGTTGGTCGGCACGGGCCTGGAATCAAACGTGACCGGTGTTCCGCCCAAATACCCGGGGGTGTTGACATTGTTGTACCGAATGGTGTCTGCACCGGACAGGTTGGCGGAATTTACGACGGTTTCCAGGGTACCATCATTGTCCAGATCCAGGAAGAGCAAAAATGACTCTTCCGGTAAATTGGCAGCCGAACAATCATCCGAACTGGTAATGGTCAAGTCTGCTATGCCTTCTTTTAAATCTTGAGTAGGAAGGCTGGGATTGAACACATGGTGCCACAACTCAGGGTCATTTAGCGTGGTATCGGTCCAAACAAGCGGATTGGCAGGACAGTTCGCAATCTCCGGGCTTTCATTGTCAACAATCTTGATGATCTGTTTGTAACGATAAGCATTTGCATTGGCACTCCAGAAGCTGCAGTAATCGGTGGCTGCAGGGTCGGTTGGAACAATTTTAACAACAGTGGCATTCCACGGCGCTTGGGTGCCGCAGGCAGAAACAATGGGCCCAGGCAGATTGGACGGGTCATTTACAACCGCATTTGGATTTGGGTTTGGAATGATGGTGGGTTGTAGTGCAGGATTGAAAGTGCACCAGTTGATCACGGTCCAGGTGCGTTCAATTTTATAACAAGCATCTGGAACGACGGTGAAAATCTCGTCCTCATAAGATGTGGCCAACAGCTCACAATCTTCCCCAAAAAACGTTGGTTCGCCATAGGCACCCGCGCCATTGCAGTTTGTTTCAATCACATCGTCCGGAAAGCGGACAAAGTAGTTCTGTTCATAATTCACCACCACCTGTTGGGTACAAAGGCTAGTGTTTCCGTTGCAGTCAAATGCCTGGAACTGGCGCAGAATAGTGCCTACGTTGCAAAGCGTATCGAAATTTGAATAATTGACCAATTGGTTCAAACCACATTGTCCGAGGTAGTTGTAGGTCGTATCGAGACAACAGTTGTCGATTAGGGACGCAGCACCATAGGAGGATAAGCTTGGATCAAGCTGTTCACAAGTAACGGACACGTTGGCTGGGGGAATACAGACGGGTTTTATTTTGTCCTGGACCTCCACCTGTATGTTGCACTCATTAAAAATAGGGTTGCCACTCGGATCTTGTGCGATGGCGTCATTTTCATCCAGTTGATACACCCTCAAAATAACCGACTGCACCGTACCCACTTCACAACTGTAAAACTTGATGGAATCACCTTCTGAAATAGCCCGCTCAAACTCACTGAGTGCGTCCGGGGTAAAATCATCGCAAGGCGCCTGACCATTCAAAGGGTTTTGGGTGGAGATACAAGGGCTGTAAGGAGCGGTACGGCGGATGGTGAATTTCACATTGCCACATGCGTCGTAGGAGCCATCGTCAAAGACGCTTGCTTTCACCCAGGAGATACCTGCAAAATTGCACTCGTCCAAAGCAGGTGGCAGGTTACTGGGGCCTGCTGGGCCGAAGCAGTCGGTGGGGTCATCCAGACCAATGGCTACCACGGTGACTTGGTCGCAGGCCGCAACAGGTGCCGTAAAGTCATTTACGGTCAGGTTAAACGCGCAGGAAGTGGTATTCCCGCAATTGTCTTCCACCAAATAAGTTACGGTATGGGTGCCTTTGGGTAAGCAAGTGGTAGTGCCGAACAGCCCCAGCGTGTCAGGATTCGATGGGTCATTGCCTGGGAAGCTCGTCAGGCTACCCGCTACGTTTTCTAGGCCGATTTGCTGACCATTCGTTGGGTCAATGAGGGTAATCACCGCATTTACGGATTGAATCCTGGAACAATCGTCGGTAAGGATTGCATCTGGTAGGTCAAACGTTGCACAGCAGTTAAATGGATTGGTGGTGACGCTTTGGTTTGCCGGACAAACAAATGTAGGGCCTTGGCTATCCGTAACCTTAATGACCTGGCTGTGTTCGATTACTTCTCCGGTACACCAGTTAATGACTGCCCAATTGCGGATAATCTTAAAGGTGCCGTCGCATACGGGCAGCGCTATGTCATCGAAGGAGGAGGTAACATTACAGCCTAAAGGCAGCCCGAATGCCAGCGGAGCGCCTTGTAAACCCTGACTTTCAATCCATTCGGGGCTTGGGTAGGTGTTGTTCGTGCAATTGAACCCCGGTGCCGCAACGCCATCATAACTTACTGGCAGCACCACATCCGCCAGTGTCTGTTGCAGGATGGATATTTTCTGGACACAAGAGGAGGTGTTTCCAGAAGCGTCTGCGGCATTCCAGGTGCGGAGTATTGTTTTGAATACGCCACTCTGGCAATCTCCCGCAAGCTCCGAATCGGTATGGGAAAGGCTTATCTGCGGCGCGCAGTTGTCAAACGGGACTTTCGATGGTGCGTTTACCGAAATTTCCAGGCCTACGATTTCAACGATGCCATCTTCGAGCGCTTCATTGTCGCTAATGGTAACCGTCCAGAGCCCACTGACATTTTTTCCATCAAACACGGCCAGCGCGCTTGGGTTGGAGACTCCCAGGTCAAGGCATTGGATCGGATCGCCATTGGCATTTAATTGGTCGCACGCCAGTAAATCAGCAAGCCCTTCATCGTCAAACAACACATCCACCGCCCATTCTGCACCAGCGCAATCACTCTGAGTAAAAATATCGGCCGTGGTGCCGTCGGGTGCTTTCACTACAATTTTAAGGTCTGGCAGTCGGGTGTGCCCGGTCAATTTGACTCGACAGTTCAGGTCCACCACAACTGCATCCGCAGGCAAGTATCCATAATCCATCGTATATTCAAGGATATCTGGCGTTGGGGCACCTGGTTCTCCGATTGAATCTTGCAATCCGGTATAACCAACTTTTTGCAATCCCGTAATGGCGGGGGCTGGCTCTGGATTGGCATTTGGGTCATCGACACATTGGATGGTAATATTGCGGCATTCCAGAACGGGGGGCGTTTTGTCTTCTATTTTGACATTACCCCAGCATCTATTTCCAGAAATAGGGTCGGTAATACGCACCTGATAGGTTTTGCCAATGTCGGCAGCGCCTACGCAGGGGGATGTCCAGGGGCCATTGCCATAAGGAGGGATTTTGTCCAACTCTACCAAATAATTATCGTAACAAGTGTACGGGCCAGCTTCCAAAATAGCCGCTGCCCCAATACATAGCTGGCAATCATCATCCAGTGTCACGAAAGCCAAATCCGTACAAACCAAGAATGGGGTGGGGTTCGGAAATCCGTTCACGGTAACGTTAAAACAGCAAGTCGTGTCTCCATCTGGAAGCCCCAATGGTGGAAGGTCTATACTAAAGCAGTTTTGTGTAATGCCGATGGGGAAGGTCGAGCCGCTTGGCAAACCGGCGGTTTGGGTTACAACAGCGGGCAAACAATCCCCCGTGGTTTGTACGTCATAGGTCACCACGATCCCACATTCCCCAGAAGCCAAAGTAAAGGTTAGGTCGCCTGGGCAAATGATCTCACAGGGAGCCTGGGTATTGGCTCGGGGAGGGGTGGCAGGCTCTGGTTTTCCGTGAAATGTCGGGTTTAAGGCAAACAAATTGCTTACGATGCCAAGAAATAACAAACATGGCATCAGCCATTTAAGGCGGTGGGTAATTCTTCTAGTCATGAGAAAGAATCAGAATTTAAATGAATAAATGGGTGAAAGTGGGTGTGAAATGTAGACTATGATTAAGGTGATTTTGATGATTTGAGTGATGAAAAAATTTGATTTTCAATTGATTATACTATGATTAAGGTG
>JALHPW010000380.1:0-2923 GCA_022842255.1 Saprospiraceae bacterium
TGATTTTCTTAGAGGGGTTTGTTTCACGCAACGGCGCTACGGCGCTACGTGTTTAGAGGGGTTTGTTTCACGCAACGGCGCTACGTCGCTACGTGTTTAGAGGGGTTGGTTTCACGCTACGGCGCTACGGCGCTACGTGTTTAGAGGGGTTGGTTTCACGTTGCGTCGTAGCGGCGTTGCGTGTATATAGGATAGGGGTTTGTTTCACGCAACGATGTTACGTCGCTACGAATGTATTGGGGTTGGTTTCACGTTGCGTCGTAGCGGCGTTGCGTGAAACCAACCTTCTGATATTCAATTTTTTATCGCTTTATACACCTCAAACCAGGCCACGCTCACAAACCCTGCCAGCACACACCATCCCAAATCTGCAAGCGGTAGCGTTCCCATCTTAAACAATTGGGCTAAAAACGGTACGTACAATATGGCCAGCAACATCACGACCGAAATACCCAAAATGACGGGCAGCATTGGGTTTTTGTAGAACAGGGTGCGGTGAAACGCATAATCAAAGGAGCGATTGGCCAGCGTTAAAAACAGGTTGGCTGATACAAGGGTGGCGAATACCACCGACCGCACATCAGCTTCGGGCTTTCCTTGTCCGATGGCCAAATGGTACATGAAAAAAACGCCTGCCGTGATAACCGCCCCTTGTAAAAGGCTGACTCCCAGTTCTTTCCAGGAGAAAAGGGTGGCGTTGCCGGGGCGGGGTGGTTTCTGCATCAAGTTGGGTTCTGCGGGTTCGTTTTCGAATGCAATCGCAGCCGTAGGGTCCATCACCAGTTCCAGGAAAATAACGTGCAAGGGCAAAAGCATATGTGCGTACGGCCAGCCAAACAAGAGCGGCAACAAAACCACCAACACAATCGGCAGGTGGATAGAGATGATGTATCTAATGGCTTTGCGCAGGTTGTCGTAGATCCTCCTGCCCATCAAAATTGCGGTCACCATCGCTTTCAGGTTGTCCTTCAGCAATACCAGTGAAGCTGCGCTTTTGGCAATTTCTGTCCCGGCCTTACCCATTGCCACGCCGATATGGGCCGCTTTGAGCGCTGGGCCGTCGTTGACCCCGTCGCCAGACATGGCCACCACTTCGCCATTGGCCTTTAGGGCATTCACAATTCGGAGTTTTGCATCGGGGAACATCCGT
This sequence comes from Saprospiraceae bacterium, assembly GCA_022842255.1. Classification (GTDB taxonomy): domain Bacteria; phylum Bacteroidota; class Bacteroidia; order Chitinophagales; family Saprospiraceae; genus M3007. The sequence goes on from JALHPW010000380.1 coordinate 1,151, forward strand.
GCATAGACATTGACCTCCTGGACCGTTTTGCGCAATTTAGCATCGCTCAATTCCATGATTTCTTGGCCTGTCAGGATGGTTTCCCAATCCCTCAATCCGATGCTTTTGGCAATGTTTTGGGCTGTGGCCGCATGGTCGCCGGTAATCATCAGCACCCGCAGGCCCGCCGTGTAGAATTTTTGAAAAACCTCAGTGACGTTCTTTTTGGGTGGGTCGTAAAATGCAACCAGCCCTTCAAACTGCCATAAAAAATCATCCTGTTCTTTGGGGAAATCGTGGCCCTCTAGGGTGGCACTAGCCACGCCGAGCACTCGATAGCCCTGGCCAGCCATTTCTTCGGTTTTGGTCAAAACCTGCTCACGAAGTTCACTTTTTGCCTTGGAAACCTCCAGGATTCGCTCTACAGCGCCTTTGCAAGCAATGACACGGTGGCTGCCTTTCTTTTCCCAGATATGGGTCATCATGGGTGGTTTGCCAGCAAGGGCATATTCTTTTACCAAGTCAAAGCCATCTCTTAAGTCAGCTTGTGCCAGTTTTGTTCCGCTTTGTCCCGCTTTGAGCGGCACCACCTCCAAAATAGCCTTTTCCATGGCATCGAAGGGCTCCGGTTCGCTGGCCCATTGGGCGTATTCCAGGGTTTGACCTCGTCCAGAGAAATCGGCTACTTCCGCGACCGACATCTTGTTTTCTGTGATGGTGCCGGTTTTATCCAAGCAAATCACGGTGGCGGAGCCCAGGCTTTCCACGGTTTTGGGTTGTTTGGCAAGGATCCCAAACTTAATCATCCGATAAGCGCCCAATCCCATAAATGCGCTGAAAGCCACCGGGATTTCTTCTGGTAAAATGGCCATGGCCAAAGTGAGGGAAAACAGCAGTGCTTTCCAAAAATCATTTTCCACCCAGAAATTGAGGGCAAACACAACAACAAAAGCCAAGCCGCCCACTAGGCCCATTTGTTTTACAAAGCGCTTGATTTGAATCTGCAAGGGAGTGGGTTCCGCATCGATGGATTCAATGGACTTGCCCAATTTGCCAAATTCGGATTTGGATCCAGTGGCGGTTACTTTGAAAATGCCTTTCCCTGTGGCTACTGTACTGCCTTGTAGCAAGGTGTTGACGGTTGACGGTGTCTGGTTTGCAGTATCCGGTTTATGGTGGCCAGGGGGCGGGGTGGGTTCAACTGATTTTTCAACAGACAAACTTTCCCCGGTCAGAACCGATTCATCTACAGTAAGGTCGTGCTGTTCCAATAACAAGCCGTCGGCTGGGATACGTTCTCCCTCTGACACACTTACCACATCATCCGGTACCAGGTCTTCGGAGGGCAAATCAACCCAATGGCCATCGCGTAAAGCCCGTACATGGGCTCGGGTGTAGCGTCGAAGGGCTTCCAATGCGCGTTCGCTTTTGGTTTCCTGATACAGTTCAATACCCGCTACAAACAGGATAGACACCACCATCATCATGGCTTCGGTAATATCGCCGAGGAAAAAATAAAGTACACAGGCGACGGCCAGGAGCATGAACATCGGTTCTGTGACGATATTCCGCAGGCTTTTCAGGATAGGATTTCGATGGGTGGCCTCTAGTTCGTTTTTACCAAAAATACGACGCTGGTGTTCCGCCTGTGCGGTACTAAGTCCCTTGAAAATGGCAGAGGGCACTGGAGTCTTTTTTTTAGGGCTTATCTTTTTGTCTTGTTGCATAGATATAGGAATCGGAACAAATGTGTGCGGGTGTCAAAGCTAAGTCTTGCAGGAACACAATCTTAAA
>JALHPW010000380.1:2933-5439 GCA_022842255.1 Saprospiraceae bacterium
TTTAAGTCGCAATTCAAAAAACAAACCGCAAGGTTACAAAGGCGCAAAGAGTTGGTTATCAACCACTCTGCGCCTTTGTGACCCTGCGGTGAAGCAAAATCAATATTGTGTTTACCTGCAATTCAAAAGCGTGTTTTTGAATCCCAACACCTCAAGTTACAGGAAATTTAAGCGGATGCAAAATCAATTTCCGGGGCAAGCACCCGTTCGAGCAATTTGATAAGGTCGTGGGTGGACAAAATGCCCACCAGGCGGCGCTCGCCCTCAATGACCGGAATGGCGTGGAAATGATTGGTTTTGAAGATTCTCAGGGCATCCTCCACCGTATCGGTTGGGGCGAGGCAAACCGGGTGCTCGGTCATGACTGTTTTCACGGCAACGGAACTCAAAAGATGTTCGTCGGTATTCCGAGCTGGAGCGGCCCCGTACACTTCCCCAATAATGCGCAAATAATCGGTGTAACTGACGATGCCGGCCAGTTTGCCCGCTTCAACCACGGGGATGTGGTGAAAGCCATGTTTTTCAAGCAAAATGCGCACCGTTTCGAGGTTGTCCTCGGGGCTAACAGTGGCGGGTTTTCGGGTCATGATTCTGGAAATGGGTGTAGTGTTTTGCATAACAGTGTGCGTTTTAGGTCACAAAGTTGCATGACACCCCCATCTGGGCAGGATGATGCGGGTCAGGGTTTGGGATGATTTGCGGGAGCTGCTCAAGAGCGAAGGGAATGCAGATACAATGCTTCCACTTGCTCTCTGGCCCAGGGCGTTTTGCGCAAGAATTTAAGGCTGGATTGGATGCTCGGTTCATTCCGAAAACAATTGATATGGATTCGGTCGGCAAGGCCTTCCCACTCATACCGCTCTAGCAGGTGCTCGAGGATGGCCTGTAAAGTCTTTCCGTGCAGAGGATTGTTGGGTTGTGGTTCCATGCTGCTTGAGTTGGATGTTGATTTGTCGCAAAGCTAGTACCCATCCGTTTATTTGCGATGCTTCGAGGATTGTTTCCTGTCGGGTACCCCTTCAATATAAGTGTGCTTAAAAGTCACACCCGATTAAAATCACCCTCCCCCCTGATTTGCATCATCCGTCAGCCCTTCTGTGTCTCCCCAATTTGCACCCGATTTCAGACACAACTGATTTCCAATCTGTGCAATGAAAATCATGCTATTCCTCATTCTGGTCAGTCTCCTGCTTGCTGCGGGTTTTCTGCTCGCGTACCTGCGAGCGGCGCGCAACGGGCAATTTGACGATGAGTACACACCCGCCATCCGGATGTTGTTCGACGACCCAATCCCTCAGGTCCCAGTTGCAAACCAAAGCAAATCGATAGAAGAAAAACAACAAGACGAAGATTTAAAGCCTTCTTTATGAGCAACATACAACAATTTCAGTACGACAACAAAATTGTGCGGGCCTTTGGCATGGCCTCCTTTATTTGGGGACTAGTGGGAATGCTGGTGGGTGTGACCATCGCTTTCCAACTTGTTTACCCCTCGCTCAACGTTGAACCTTGGTTTACTTTCGGGCGTTTACGCCCACTGCACACCAATGCTGTCATTTTTGCCTTTGTGGGCAATGGCATGTTCATGGGCATCTACTATTCGCTCCAACGCCTGCTGAAGGCCCGGATGTGGAGTGATAAGCTCTCTTGGATACACTTCTGGGGTTGGCAATTGGTCATCCTGTGTGCCGCTTACACGCTGCCGATGGGACTGACGACCAGTGGCGAATATTCCGAATTAATCTGGCCGGTTGATGTTCTTATCACAGTGATATGGGTCATTTTCGGTATCAATATGTTTGGTACTATCCTTACTAGACGGGAAAGCCATCTCTACGTTGCTATTTGGTTTTATATCGCCACCTGGGTGACAGTGGCTGTTTTGCATATCGTACGAAGTATGGAAATGCCTGTGTCCTTCACAGAGAGTTATCCGCTCTTTTCGGGGGTTCAAGAAGCTCTGGTGCAATGGTGGTATGGTCACAACGCGGTAGCATTCTTCCTTACGACGCCTTATCTCGGCTTGATGTACTATTTCTTGCCGAAAGCTGCTAACCGGCCAGTATTTTCTTATAAACTCTCTATCGTGCACTTCTGGGCACTGATATTTCTCTATATCTGGGCGGGACCACACCACTTATTGTATACATCACTGCCTGATTGGGTCCAATCGCTGGGTACCGTGTTTAGTATTATGCTTATAGCCCCGTCTTGGGGGGGTATGCTCAATGGGTTGCTAACGCTTCGCGGTGCGTGGGACCGAGTTTCGAACGACCCTGTACTAAAGTTTATGGTGGTCGCCATTATCGCTTACGGAATGGCTACTTTTGAAGGGCCCTTGCTTTCCATCAAATCGGTGAATGCTATCAGCCATTTCACTGACTGGACTATTGCACACGTTCACGTAGGGGCTTTGGGGTGGAATGGCTTTTTAACACTGGGGGTACTGTACTGGCTCTGGCCGCGTATGTACCGCACCACTTTATACTCCACCAAACTCGCCAAT
>JALHPW010000381.1:0-2767 GCA_022842255.1 Saprospiraceae bacterium
CCCACTGTTTCCCCTACGAGATATTCGGCTACCTGGTTGCCCAGAAGGTCAAAAAGCCGAAGGGCTACCTTGGATTTCTCCGGCAAGAAAAAGTTGACCGTAATCTCCTCGTCAAATACCGATGGGAAAACCGCAAAAGTAGGCAGTGTTTGGATACCAGGCTCAAAAACAGGGCTACTTGCCTTGCTGAAATGTGCCACAATGGTATCTGCTGTGGTCAGGTTCAAATAAGCATAGGTTGAATCCGGATCCGCAAATGTATGATTCGTGGCCGACCAATGGTCAAATTTGTATCCCGCTGCCGTATCGGCAAACGCCCAAAGGCTGAGACCTGCATCCGGACCGCCGAAATAACCCTGTGTACGTGGGAATTGATTGGCAGTATAGGCCAAGGTATTGATATTCAAGGTGCCAGAGAGCGGAGGATCCACCACGACCACCGTTTGGTGTGGTCCGGTTACCGAATAACAATCGTCCATCAAGGAAGGCAGGATAGCGCATCGATTGGAAATAAAATCACGGAGTTCGTCCAGGTTGTTTTTCCATTCGGCATAGGTGCCGTCCCAACGAAGGGCGTGACGCGTCATTTCCGGGTCAATGAGCCCTTCAATCGTGTCAAGATAGCTCAACATGTTCTCACAGCCAAAAACCGTGTACATCATGTCGGCCATGCGGGTCACGTAGTACCGCTCCACATTGATGTTTGTGCGAAGTTTGTTCAGTACCCGAATGTGTTGTTCGGGGTCGGAACCGCCCGTAAGCCCTTCTGCATCGCATGGTTCGGCATCGTACTGCGTGGAAGGCAAGCCTGTGTAGTTGATGTAGTGGTCAAAGGTGGCGTCGTTGTCCCAAAGGATATACCCCCATTTTTTATGTCCGCCTTCCGGGTTTAGTCCGCGCCAAATCCCGGTGTTGTAGTTGAGCCAGTCGGTACAAACCGTGAAAGAGTTGACAATCACATAATCGATCAAGCTCTTGTAATCGAAGTGGTCTTCCACGTATTGGAACTTGTCGGGGTTGTTCATGTTGTTGCCCAAAATGAACGCGCGCATGGCATGCCAGTCATTGATGGCCTGGTCGCCACCGTATTCTGCCCAGGTCCAGCCCCAAGTCAGCACATATTGGATATCGTATTTTCCTTGATCGTAGTAATGGTCTGTGTAGTCATGGTCGTCCGGAATTTCACGCATATCGTACACGCCCCAGTACTGTCCGTTGAGATACACAATACATTTTTCAGCGGTGCGAACGTCCAGGTGCATGCCACCGCGTTTGGCCAAATTGTGGATATAGGCATCGCGGACGTGGGCGCTCCCTTCGTTTTGCGGGTGGTGGGCAGCGGGGTAGTTGTCGTCGCCCGAAGCACGAAGAATGACGCGTTGGAATTCGTCGCGTTCCGTGAGTGGGAAGAGTTTTTCTTTAAGTGCAGCATTATACCCCATTTCATCACGGCTTACCCAGTCGAGACTGCGTTGGTCGTTGGCCCAGGAATCCTGACCGTGGCTGTTGAGTTCGCCATAGGTACGGGCTTTGCGTTGTTTGCTTTTGTCAAAAAACTCTATACTGCCCCAAGGCCGCAAACCCTGGTTGCCGTTGGCCAATTCCAACACGCCATCGGATGCGACCGACATGACCGCAAGGCCATGTGTTTCGTTCACGAAATAGGTGTTAAACTGTACAAAACTTGGGTAAACCAATGGGTTGTTGCTAAAGGTCGTTGCTTTTACCACCGTTGTTTGTGTCACCTCGATGGGTTGGGTATAGACCGGGGAATTTGTATTCGGTTCTGTACCATCCAGCGTATAACGCACCACGGCATTGGGTTCGGTGGTACTGATGGCCACTGTTACCGAGCCTGTGTAAAATCCTGCGGGTTGGCTCAACACAGGGCGCGCAGCATAGGCAATGGCCGTGAAGGCGTCATTGTTCGTGCCACCAAGCGTTGGTTCGAGCGAGTAGCGCCATTCGTTGCTACCGTCCGGGAAACGTGCACGCGATTGGTGTGTTTGGGTAACTTCTACCTCGATATCTTCCAGGATTACGCCGTTTGGATTGGCCAAAATAATGTGCTCCGCATTGTTTTTCGTTTGCGTCATTTTAAAACTGGTGTGCAAACTGCCCTGCGGGTCTTTCAAATCACGACCTGAGCACCATACGTACAAAAAGCCATTGGCCTCAATAACGGTGTTGGCCGGGAAGGCCCACTTGGTAGGCTCATCCTCATCGTCGCTGAGGTGGTACCCGCTCAAATCCACCGGCAGGGCCGAAGTGTTGTAGAGCTCAATCCAGTCTTCGGTTCCTTGATAGAAATCGTAAAACTGTTTCCAGTTGGCGCAGGAATACTCGTTCACGGTTACCTGGGCTTGAAGCGAAACCGAGGCCGTTACAGCCGCGATGATGATGAAAAGGCGTAGCATTTTTGTCCTCATTGTTTGATAAATAGTTGAATTTGAATGTATTCTGTGATTAAAGTGATTTTGATGATTTGAGTGATTGAAACACCCTGATTTTTAAATGATTATAAAAACTCAATCCTCAAAACCACTTTGCGTTGGCTATCATTGGTGCTGAAGCGGGGATTGGGGGTATCCGTTAATTGCTTTTTACCACCCGTGTCGCTGCATTTGCAGTGTGAATAGAATACATCCCGGAAGGCAAGTTTCCGAGATTCAAAAGGGTGCTGGTTGCGCTGCCCAGCTCTGTTGTATACACGGGTTGCCCTAAGGCGTTCAATACCCGCACGCTGCCTAGTTCCAGGTCCGACTCA
>JALHPW010000381.1:2777-5416 GCA_022842255.1 Saprospiraceae bacterium
CCGGTGGAAGGGTTTGGGTACACCCGAAGATTGGCCAGTGCATTGGGCTCTGCGGTTTTGATGGTCAAGGAGTTAACCGCGTTGAACGTAGGTGGCATGAAGGTGAAATTACCCGTTCCATTGGGATACCGACCATAGGTTACATCGGGCAATTGTTGGCTAAACGTGATCTCATCCAGCACTGTGGTGGTCCCGTCAGAAAGTATCAGGGTTTCGCCCGCAGCACTGAGTTTGAAATTGGCGTGGAAGGGCCCTTGCAAATCATCGTTGTCGAGCCAAACGATGAGAAAACCGTTGGCCGGGATGCTCACGTTGGCCGGGAAAGCCCATTTGTTGCGGTTGTCGGGATTGTCAGAAAGGTATAGCCCGAAAAGACTGATTGGGCTGTTGGTATTGTTGTAAAGCTCGACCCAATCCTCGTATTCACCTGCTTCATCCACTTCCCCGTCTTCGTTATCGGCCAAAAATTCATTGATGACCACCTCGCCTAAAGCGGGCAAATCGGGGGTAGCAAGGTAAAATTCATGTTCGGCACGGGCAGGGCTGAAAGTGCCCGCCTGGGCATTCTCTGCGTAAATGTAGTACTGTCCCGTCGGGTCAATAAGTGGAAACGAAGCACCAAAAGTGCCGTCGCCCGCAGCGCCGTCCTGGTGCAAACCATCGTCGAACATGGTTGTTTTTTGGAACACATCCGAGGTGTCGGAACGCCAGCCAAGGGTGACGGCAGTGGCATTTTGAACCTGGGCCGTCACCACAAACGTATTGATGCCACTTCCGGCAATGTTGGTGATGCTTGGAGCGGTTGGGGTGATGTTTGCGTTGTTTATCAAGTAGTTATAACGCGCATTCATCAAATCGGCAATACCCGGGATGGTGCCGAATGGTCCGCCACCCGCATTGACGGTGCTGGTCACATTGGACTGGAAGTTGGCGTAACTATAAAATTTCTTGGTGTCTGCTTGGACGGCTTCATCAATCACATCCTGGAGTTCCAAAGCGCGGTCCTTGTAATCCGACTCGGATGCGAAGTTTTCGGTCAGGATGGTTTTCAAGTGCGCCAGGTACATCCGTTTCCAGGTCGGGTTGGCCAGCAATTGTTTGATGAGGGGCCGGTTTGAGTTGGTAGACTGCACCAGCGGGTCCATTTGTTTCATTTGGGTGAGGTTAAGCACCTGACTCGTACTCAACAGCGGAAAAGCTCCGTAACTCATGTTCAAATCCCACACCGTGCTCAGCCAGCGGTCGTTTTTATCGTGGTAGAGGTAGTAGTTTTGGGCAAATGCACCGGTATAGGAATCGAGGTTTACCAGCACGTTGTTGAACGCCAGCATCCACAGCGCACGGTCCACATCAAGGATGTCGGCCGCATCGTTCGGATGGTTTTTGAGCGTTTCCATGAGCTGGAGCAATTCTGCCCAACCATAATCCGACTGGATGTCGTATTTGTCGTAATAAAATGCGCTGTCAGCACTGGTGTACACCAAATCCGGGTAATTGCCGCCCGTGCCGGGTCCGCCAAAATCTTCCGGGTTGCACTTGAAAAACGAGCGGTTGCCGTTGGTGGAAAAGTGGTTTTGAAGAAATTGTTTGTTGATGCTCTCCACGTTCCCGTACAGTCCCCAATACGTACCGTTTATCCAGACCTTGGCATGGTTGGCGCGGGGCGCGTCCATGTATTTTCGGGCAATTTCGTAGGAAAGTGGCTCCCGGATAAAGGTTGGGTCGGAAAAACCATTGCCCAACTTGATATCCTTCACCCCTTTGTAATTCTGCCCGGGGCGGACAAAATTCAACTCGATGTGCAAGGGGTTTTTAGCGTTGCTGGCATTGTAAGAGCTGTTGCCCTTGTATTTAACGCCCACAGAATCAAACAGTTCCCCGTTGATTTCAACCGATTGGGCCAGCAAGTAATCCCCATTGTCAATGGCTTTGAGTGAGTCGAGCTTTGCGTCCCAGTTGCTCTGGAAAAACGTGATTTTGATTTCCTGAAGCGTGCCAGGCTCATAAAAACTTTGGGCAGAAAGAGAGCCAGCAAGGCAGAGCAGTACTGGGGCGAGGAACCGAATGTTCATGGATACAGATGTTAGGTTTACCCGCCAAAGCCCTTTAGGACAATGGAGGGTGGACGGTGGACGATAAACGGTTGGATTTGGGTCTTTGGCCCGCTTACAGCAGTTTAAACCCGAAGGCAGCGCGAATGTACCGCCAAAGATGATAGGGCCAATGTGCAAATCTGTGAATTGGCTAATATTTGCGGTAAAATTAGCCTGTACATGAAATTCAAAATATTTCAAATCGACGCATTTACCGATACCCTGTTCCGTGGAAACCCTGCTGGGGTAGTGCCTATGGATTCCTGGCTTCCCGACCACACCTTGCAACTGATTGCCCGCGAGAACAACCTTGCCGAGACCGCTTTTTTTATTCCCTTGGCCGAGCCAGACCAGTTTCACATCCGTTGGTTTACCCCCACCACAGAAGTGCCGCTTTGTGGCCATGCCACGCTGGCATCGGCGTTCGATATTTTCAACTGCCTGAAAACCAACCATTCAGATAAGGTCTCATTTCATAGTCTGAGCGGCTGGCTCCATGTACAACGCGAAGGCGATTGGCTCACACTGGATTTCCCAACCGATACG
>JALHPW010000382.1 GCA_022842255.1 Saprospiraceae bacterium
ATAGCAAAGCCATTCTTTGAATTACGATTTACGAATTGGGATTTACGATTTATTTGACCCGAAGTAAGGAAGATTAATGCCTTTTTCGAATCAAAAAAATCGTAAATCCCAATTCGTAATTCGTAAATCAAAGCCCTTGAGAGAAAATGTTAGGCGGCCTCTTTTTTTTGCCGTTTTTTTGCGCAAAATTTCTCTCCATGCAAATTCGCCGACTACTACCTGTTTTTGTCTTTTCGCTGTTATCCAGTATTGCTTCTGCACAAATTGAGGACCCCGAAAGTGCTTTCCGCGAATTGCGGCGTGGACTGGAAGGGACTTGGTTTATGCCTACCGACCGGGGCGACCGCCTCGAAATCTGGTGGAAGGAAGACGACCAGACCCTCGCCGGGAAAAGTGTGCGTATCAAACCCGAAAACGGCGATACGGTCCTGCTCGAACGCCTGCGTATTGAGTGGCGCGACACTACCATCACTTACATCGCTATTGCACGCAACCAAAACAGTGGTCAGCCCGTGGCCTTCCGCCTCACCGAAATTGATGAGGAAGGCTTTTTTGTGTTCAGCAACCCACAACACGACGACCCGCAAAAAATCCGCTACCTCCTGCTCGGCAACCGCGAAATGCAGGTAGAAACCATTGGCAAACGCAATGGACGCGAGGTGAAACAGGAATACGTATTCGAACGTGAATTCACACCCGGCGCGGTAGAATTCCGGGTACGGGGCGGTATCAATGCCCATACCCTGCGCGGCACTGGCAATTTCAACCTCGACCCGCCCGGAGGAACGCCTAATTTTGGCTGGAAACCCGGTTGGGAAGTGGGGATGCAAGCGCGTTTCAAGGGGCGCGGGGGCTTTATCACCATCAATGCAGAATTGAGCGCCATGGGCCGCCGTGCGTCCACGCAGTCTTCGTTCACTGTGAATGTGGACACCATGCCCTATATTTATACCTACAAACGTGGGGATGCCGAAACCGGAAATTACCTGACGTACAATTCGACCTGGTTGGTCGTTTCCGTGATGCCCGAAATCACTTTCCGCCGCGACGGACGGTTCTCGCTCATGGCCGGGCCGTATTATGGTCGCCTGGTAGGGTTGAACGGCAAAGGCGTGCAATTGCCCTCTGCCCAGGAAAACCAGCTTTTTAAGGTGTTCAATGACTTTAAAAAGAACGATTTTGGGCTTAACCTGGGTTTCCAGTACAAGCTCAATTTTGGCAAAAAAGACATTGGTGGCATACTCGGCGCCCGGGCAACCTACGGCCTGTCGAACCTAGACAACATGTACTCCCGTTTTTGCGAAGGCGGCAACTCTGCGCTCTGCAACTGTCAGGTTTCATTCCTGGGGGCTTCGCTTTATTACAGCGTGAATCTTTTAAAACTTTAGGAACGGTTGACGGTTCACGGTCAACGGTTCACGGTAAACGGCCAACAATGGCAAAGCAAAAATTCTACGTAGTCTGGGAAGGCCACAAACCCGGGGTGTATGCCTCTTGGGACGAATGCAAACGTCAGGTAGACGGCGTGGCGGGTGCCAAGTATAAGAGTTTTGAAAGCCGTGCGGAGGCTGAGGCTGCGTTCAAGGGCAATTACTGGAAATTTATCAAAAAAGCAGAAGGGGCGCCCAAAACGGCCGCAAGTCTGTCAAAATCAGCCATTATCCGCGAAAGCGTGGCCGTGGATGCTGCTTGCTCCGGCAATCCCGGCGACATGGAGTACCGGGGCGTCTGGGTACCGGATGGCTCCCAGCTATTTCACATGGGGCCGCTGGAGGAGGGCACCAACAACATCGGCGAATTTTTGGCCATCGTACACGCGCTGGCCATGTTGAAACAACAAGGGAAACCTTCTTTGCCCATTTATTCCGACTCCAAAACTGCCCAAGGCTGGATCAAAAAAGGCAAATGCAACACCAAGCTCGAAGCCACGAGCCGCAACAAAAAAATCTTCGAACTCATCCAACGCGCCGAAAACTGGCTGGCGGTCAATAAGGTCACCAACCCCATCCTGAAATGGGAAACCGAGGCTTGGGGCGAAATTCCGGCGGACTTTGGGCGGAAGTGAATTCCTTTGTTTTCAAAAATTAACACCACCCTGCTCGGGTCTTGCAACCCGGCAGCTAAATCGCCTTTCCATGAAACAAATTCTGGCGCTTTCCTTTTTTGCCATTCTCTTTTCCTGTTCCAATCCTCCAGCGTCCAAGTATCCCGATATCATTTTCGTTAACGGCAACTTTTTCACTGCGGATTCCCTGCATCCACAGGCTACGGCGCTTGCCATTGTGGGCGACCGCATCCTGGCAGTGGGCAATGACGCGGAGCTTAAAAAACTGGCCGGAAAAGAGACGCAAATTATTGATTTACAAGGCGCATTTGCCATGCCCGGCTTTATTGAAGGCCACGGACATTTCAACGGCTTGGGCAACAGCCTGCAGAACCTGAACCTCATCAACACCAAAAGCTGGGCAGAAATCACGGGTTTGGTGGCCGAAAAAGTGAAGTCCGCCAAACCCGGCGAATGGATCGAGGGTCGCGGTTGGCACCAGGAAAAATGGTCCGAATCGGCGGGCGCCACGGTGAATGGCTACCCTTACAACACCGAGCTTAGTGCGGCGTCGCCCAACAACCCCGTGGTGCTGTACCATGCGAGTGGCCACGGACTCATTGCCAATGCAAAAGCCATTGAACTGGCGGGTATTTCGCGGGAAAGCAGCGACCCGATTGGTGGACGCATTGTGCGCGATGCAAAAGGCAATCTGACCGGCGTATTTGAGGAAAACGCCATGGGTTTGATTGAAAAGCCCTTTTACGAGTGGAAAAACCTGCGCCCCGAGGCGGAGCAGGTGGCTGCTTTTGACAAAACCACCCAGCTGGCCGCCGCCGAATGCCTGGCCAAGGGCATTACTTCGTTCCAGGATGCGGGCAGCAATTTTTGGGAACTGGAACAGTACCGCCGACTCGCGGAAGCCAATCAGCTACCGCTTCGTTTGTGGGTAATGGCGAGTCAGCCTACCGGGCATGACATTCCAAAATTGGCCAATTACCCGCAGATTGGGCTTGGAAATCAACACTTTACCTGCCGTTCGGTGAAATGTTATTTCGATGGGGCATTGGGGTCTTATGGGGCCTGGTTGCTCGCGCCGTATGACGACAAACCCGGTTTTGTAGGCCAAAACACCACTCCACTGGATACGATTGCCCGTATGGCGGAGGCTTGTCAAAAATACGGCCTGCAACTTTGCGTCCACGCCATTGGCGACCGGGCGAACCGCGAGGTGTTGAACATTTGTGAAAAATATCGCCCGCAATCTGGAGGCACAGCAGGCGGCCGTTGGCGGGTGGAACACGCCCAACATATTGACGTACAGGACATTCCACGTTTTGCCCAGTTGGGCGTTGTGGCTTCCATGCAGGCCATCCACTGTACGAGCGATGCGCCGTTTGTGGTCAAACGCTTGGGCGAACAACGCGCCCGAACCGGTGCATACGCCTGGCGCAGCCTGCTCGACAGCGGTGCACACCTTGCCAATGGCACTGATGCCCCGGTGGAGGACGTGGACCCATTGCCTTGTTTGTATGCCACGGTCACCAGAAAACGCGCGGACACAGGATTTGAATTTTTCCCAGAACAAAAAATGACCCGCGAAGAAGCCCTGCTTTCCTACACCATATGGAATGCCTGGGCGGCCTTTGAGGAAAATGAAAAAGGCTCGCTAGCGCCTGGGAAATTGGCCGACATCGTGGTGCTTTCCAAAGACTTGCTGCGTTGTGCGCCCGAAGAGATTTTGCAAGCCAAGGTGTTGAAAACCGTGGTGGGCGGGAAAGTGAAATATGAAAAGAAGTAGGTTAATTGGGGGTTTGGTTATTCGAGTGGCCAAGCTCGGGTGCTCGAATAACCAAATCCCCGAATAACCAAAACTGACTATCCACATATTGTACAGAAGCGGTCAAATTGCCCCGGTCTTCAGGCCGGGGATTGAAATGGAACAAATGTGATATAGGGCTTTAGCCCTTGTTTTTAAGGGCTAAAGCCCTTATCACCCAATATGAAGCTATCCCCGGCCTAAAGGCCAGGGCTCCTCATTTGCAAACCTTTACGGTACAATATGCGGATTGTCAAGTAAACAAATAACCAAATCCCCCAGCACCAGCTAACGTTTCAACAACTGCACCAGCATCCCGCTTTTGAGGCGCGGTTCGAAATAGGTGCTTTTGGGCGGCAGGATTTCGCCCGCATCTGCGAGGAACATCATGTCGGAAAAATGCACCGGGAAAAGCGCAAAACCTACCTTGTTCCGGCCATTCGAAGCCTTGCGCAAGCCTTCCAACCCTTTGCTGCCATCCACGTAAGCGACGCGGGTATCTGAGCGTACATCCTTGATTCCGAGGATGTTGCCCAACACCCGTTCGTTGAGTAGCGAGGCATCGAGCAGCGCGTTTTGTTCGTCCAAACCGCTGAGCAGTTCGGGGCGCCAATGCAGGGAATACCATTCTTTTCGCAGGCACATCACCAGTTCGTGTTTGTCGGCAGGGCGGCGCGGGGCTTCCAGCATATCAATTTCAAACACCTTGGAAAGATGCGCCATGAATTGCACCCCACTCATGCCTTTGGGGATCTCCACCACCCGGTTGTAGTCCAGGATATCCAATTGATCGGTATCGAAAAACGCGCAAAAGAGATGATCGAAGTCGTGCGTGGGATATTCTGCCCGTTGTTCGTGCAACATCGCCATGGTGGTGGTGCGGTGGTGTCCGTCGGCGATGTAGGTAGATTTGACGTTGTTGGTGAACAGGTCCTGAAGTGTTGCGATATGGGATGCTTCGGTGATAGCCCACACGCGGTGTAGCACCTTCCCCTGTTTGAATTTCGTCTCGAAAAGTGGCTTTTTGCCCCAGATAAAATCAGTCAGCCAGTTGCTGATACTCGGGACCGGTGGGTAAGTCAAAAGCACCGGTTTCAGAATCGCCCCCCATTGCAGGAACAGCTCCATTTGCTGTTTTTCGCGTTCGCTGAGGGTGGCTTCATGCTTTTTGACCTTTCCGTCAAAAAAATCCTCTACCTCGTTGAGCGCCACCAAGCCCGTGTGTTCCCCTGTGATGGACCGAATCTGGTAAATGTAAAAGGCTGGTTTGGGGACTTGTTCATAAAGTCCCTGCTCGACATACTGGGTGTACAGGTTTTTGGCATCGTCGCAAAAAACGTCGGATGACTCAACCTTGTCAAAATTCGGGTAACAGGCTTGGAGTGGTTTTAACTTCATGGATGGCGGCTAAAGGCGGGCTAAAAGTAGGGCTTTTTCGGAAGACGAAATGGGATAGATGGCTTCACGGCTATTTTGGATTCCTATTCCCCACATTTACTTTTCGATTTATCTTTCCGG
>JALHPW010000383.1 GCA_022842255.1 Saprospiraceae bacterium
GGGCCCCGGCTTCGACAGCAATTTGGGTGGTATTGTCTGTGCTGTGGGCATCGACCACCAGGATTTCGGAAACAGTGGCCCCTCCATGCGCGAGCAGATAGCGCACCAGTGCTCCAATATTGGCAGCTTCGTTGAGCGTTGGGATGATGATGGAAATTTGCACGAGAGGAATGTACGAGAGGCAGACGTGTTGGGATTTCGCGCTACTACTTTAATACCATTTTGGTGTGCGGGATTCCATCTTCCAGATATTCCTCGCCAGTGGATTGGAATCCAAATCCTTCGTAGAATTTCAGCAGATAAGTTTGGGCCCCAATTTTAATGGGTTGATTCCCAAAGAGTTGTCGGCACAATTGAATGCTTTTGTCCATCAGGGCTTTTCCAGTGCCCAGGCCCCTCACCGAAGGTGAGCTTACTACCCGACCAATGGAGGTATATCCAGGGTAGGAGACCCCTTCTGGCAAAAGCCGGGTATAACAAATCAATTTCCCAGCCTCGTCCCGACCCATCAGGTGCCAACTTTGGAGGTCTTTGCCGTCGCAGTCTTGATAAGGGCAGTTTTGTTCCACCACAAAAACCTCCTGGCGAAGTGCCAGGATTTCATAGAGGGTGTGTGGGGAGAGTTGGTCGAAGGGCAGACAAGCAAAGGTAATGGTCATGGCATAGGCTTTTGGCAAATGTAGTGGGTACACCTGATTTTAAGCAGCCAAATTCAGTACGCACAAAACAAGACAGGCGACCCGCTTCGCGAGCCGCCTGTCCGTTGATATGTTGCAGATTGCAAAGGGACTGAACCCGCTTCGCAACTTATTTGCTTGCTTTGAGTGCGCGTGGTACTTCGATGGAAGCGATGGGCACTGCGGCTGGGTTGGTGATTTCCACACCGTCCAAACCCGAAATGTCGCGTACACGAATGGTGTCGCCAAGCTGCATCGAAGTGATGTCGGCGCTTACCTCATCCACCACTTTCTCTGGGGTAGTGAGGATGTTGATGGTACGCATCCGTGGGATGAATTTGCCACCTTCCTTTACGCCAGGAGCGGTACCGGCAAAGCGCAGGGGTACTGCTGCTTTGAATTTTACGCCAGGTACGAGTTCAAGGAAATCAACGTGCAGTACTTCCTCCGAAACGGGGTGGAACTGCGTGTCTTTCACGATGCACTTGTGGGTGGCACCGTTGAGGCTGATTTCAACGAGTCGGAATTTAGGGGTGTAAATGAGTGGGCGAACAGCGGCGGACTCCAACGTGAATTGGATGGATTCGCCACCACCGCTTTTATACATCACCGCCGGAACTTGGCCGATGCGGCGGATTCTTGTTGCCTCTACTTTGCCGGAATTTTCTTTCCGGTGACCCTGCAATGCAATGATTTCCATTGTGTTGTGCGCTAAAAAGTGATACTTCTTTCAAAAATGCCCGCAAAGGTAGATAATCATGACCTGAATTTCCAAAGAAGTTTTGAAAAAAGTCGGCACAAATCTTAATTAATCCCGTCCCGGCATTTACCGCAAACTCCACACCATGACCCCGTCTCTGGCGCGTTTGGTTTTTTTGACTTTCCCCTTTAATTCCATTTCCAGCAGCTTTGCCTGTACGCTGCCCTGGTCCATGCCAGCGTCTTTGGCAACCCCGTCCACCGTTCGGAAGGCGTATTTGCCCTGGAGAGCCCCCATTATCTTTTGTTCATCGCTCAAAGGGGCGCTTTCTGGCGCTTTTTCAGTTTGTCCAGGGATATAGGCTTCAAATTCCGAACCTGTTTTTGGTTCGTTTACGGGAACCTCAACGGGGTTGCTGGTTTCGGCGGGGTCGGAATTTTCGGCCACCAGTACATCGGTGGTTTCGGTTAGTTCTTCTTGTTTTTGTTTGACGTCCTTTAATTCTTGAAGGAGCTTGTCGCCCAAGGATTGCAAAAACTTAGATGAGAAAATGGCCGCTACAGTGCAAAACCCAAAGAACACAAAATAGGAGGAAAAAAACGCGGGGTCCCCTTTGATGCATTCATCCAACAAACTGCTGGACACCGTTTTCAGGAAAAGCGGCACGGTGGCCGAGGCGGTCAATCCGAGCAAAACCGATTTTCGGAAGCCGGAACCGTTGGCTTGTTCCATGTAATAATTGGCAGAACCGCCCAGCAGTCCGGCGGCCACAATAATACCGATGATGATTGCGATACCCATTGGAATTTATCGTTTTGTTCGGCCAAAAGTAGGGTTTGATGCTAACTTTGTGGCATAAATTAACCTGAATTATCATGAAACGTTTTTGTCTCGTCTACCTCTTGTTTTCGTTGTCAAGCACACTTTTCGCACAAGTGGATACCACGGCTGTTGCCGATTCAAATTTTATCCCCGTAATCGCCTACTGGAATCTGAACGATACCTTTGAATATCAGATTACCAAAACTAAGGTGAAGTACAACGAAGATCGAACAGTTAGGGATAGTTCGGGCTCTATTTTCAATCAGCTATTGGTAGTAGTGGATTCCACGGACACGAATTATGTGATTCGGGTATTCCAGGATTTGGATTTGAATGATTTTAAAGGAAACGTTTCAAAATTTAAGCTAAACCCAAAAACTTTGAAAGGCCTGACCAAAATCCTGAATTCCCAAAACCTGGAGTATGTGGTCAGTCAGGAGGGAGAGTTTTTAGAGGTCAGAAACTTGGATAGGATTGTGAAGGCGATGCGGTTGCTGCTCGATCAATATGATTTCAAGGACGAGGATATGTCAAAGGACCAGATTGCAGTGGTTAAAAAGCTTTTCGACCGCGTCACAAACCCGACCGTGCTTCAAAACCATTTTATGCAATACTTCGTGGCGATGCACAAGTTTTATGGGCTTCAATATGCGCAGGATAGTGTTTGGGCCTTTGAGGAAGAGATTGTAAACCCGCTTGATACAAGCAAAATACTCATTTATCAAAACGAGATGATTGCTACCGTGCCGGAGGATTGGGGAGGCCTCATCCGAATCCAGAATTATGTAACCATCGATGAGGAAAATTCGATGGCATTGATCAAAGCCTTGTACGCGGAGACCGAAGTTTTTGACCAATTGGACGAAATCTATAAAGAGCACCCTCCGCGATTTGAACACTATATCAGCTACGCCATCGACCCAGATACTGGGGTGATTTTTGCTATGTATTACGAAAAATCGTCTTTTCTCGGGGGTAAACTTCTTGAACAAGAAACGTACAACATGGAACTTAAATAGGGGTTCACAACATCTTCACATCCTCCAACTTTACATGAACTGTGCGGTTTTGGGTGGTCCTTTGGTCAATATCGCCGCTTGCGCCTTCCAAACGAAGTACACCCCGCGGACAAACCGCTGCACAAATGCCACAACCCACGCAACTGGCCCGTACCACATCCTGGCCTTTTTGGGCGTAGGCCCGCACGTCGATGCCCATTTCGCAATAAGTGGAGCAATTGCCACAACTGATGCACTGCCCGCCATTGGCCGTGATGCGGAATTTTGATTTTTTCTTTTGAAAAATACCCAAAATCGCCGCCTGTGGGCACCCGAACCGGCACCAAACCCTGCTGCCCATGAGCGGGTAAAACCCTACTCCAACCACGCCACTAAACGCCATGCCGATGATGTAGCCATACGCCGTGGAATACGCCTGTGAGAAACTACCCAATACGCCGCCTTGTTGGTAGGAATTGATCCATAACAACCCGGTCATCAAAACCACTGCCACCAGCACGGAGTGGATCATCCAACGCTCTATCTTCCAGGCTTTCAAGGATTTATCACTGAGATGCCGAAACGAATCGCCCGCCGTTTCCGCCAAACCACCGCAACCACATACCCAGGAGCAATACCAGCGTTTGCCAAAAAAGTAGGTCAAAACGGGGGTCCCCACCACGGTCATCAACGCACTGAACGCGATGAAATACATGCTGATGCTAGTGGCCGTACCATAATACTGCACCGCTCCTGGCGAACCATAATAGTCCTTCAAGGGCCAGAAATACGTGAAATAATACTCCGGCTGGCTCATCATTTGCATAAACGCCGGGATGAGAAAGGAGAAGCCAGTCTGGAAAAACATCACCGATATGGTACGGATAACCTGGTAGCGGCTGTGTCGGTATTTGTAGATGAATTTCACACCCAACACCAACACCGAAAAGGTATAAAGCGAGCCGTACACAAACCATTTGTCGGCAGGTTGGCCCCTAAGTGCCTGACTGACAGGCGAAAACAAATCCGTCAGCCCAATTAGCCAACTCGCCGGACAGAAATAAAGCACCGTATAAAACCCGGTGATGATGATGGCGGACAACCAGCCCCAAACACCTCGTGCCGACAAGCTTTTGAACCAAACCCCGTTGTTTTTGATGCCCTCGGGTTTTGTCAGGTATTCCTCCCGAACAAAGAGCCACATGCCGGCAACCATAAGGCCCAGCGAGACAAACAGCATGGGCACCGGGGCAAATGCGTTTTTAGAGGCCCAAATAAACAGGAGCACGACCACGCCAAGACCAGCGAGTGCCAGAGCGAGTTTTTGTTTGCCCGAGGTAAGGGTGGGGTGGGGGGTAGCAACGGATAGGCTTTCCATAAGAGGATGTGGTCAATATGTTTAATGTGGTCAATGTGTTTCAATCACTCAAATCATCAAAATCACTTTAATCCCAGTATAATGGGGTCAATGGGAGAGGAAATCCAGGACTGCAGGTAGCCCGCGTTTTTGTTTGAGTGTCAGGTTTTTACCGGTTTGGCGGTTATAAATCGCCACGATTTCTGCTTCGTATTGTTTTGAAAACTCTGGATCGAAATTGGCGAGCCCCAGGTTTTGCAGCACGGTCTCGATGTCCGCTTTTTCCCGAATCCACTTTTCACATACCTCGTGTCGGTACCGCACGCCCATGAGGTTGAACCCTACGACATGGCCTGCTTTGCCCGCGATAGACTTGTCGGAGGAGGGATGCTCAAACTGGATGCGGATACTTTTTTTGCCGTCGGGGTGCTCCCAATATACAGAAGATTGATTTTCAGGTAATTGTGGGCGAATATCGCCGTACACCTGATATTCGATATCGAAGAATTTAGCAGAGTTGAACCAGATGCCGGGGGCGTAGGATTTGCGATTTGCGATTTGCGAATTACGATTTTCCCCAAGTAAATTATAGGCGGCCGTCTCGCCCATCATCCGTCCCGTGTACCATACTGCTTCGATTGCCCGCCGACCGGGTGGTGGGTTTCGGAGTTCGGCGCAATCGCCAATGGCGTACACCTCGGGCATATTGGTTTGCAGGTATTCGTCCACCAAAATGCCCTTGCTGGTTTCGAGTGGGGTGTTTTTTAAAAAGCCAATATTTGGGCTAACCCCAACCGTGAGTCCCACAAAGC
>JALHPW010000384.1:0-3086 GCA_022842255.1 Saprospiraceae bacterium
GTTAATGTTGTTCCAATCAAAGGACTCAGGCTTACCGATATTGTCGAATTGAAGAACCAAGATTTCGTTATAGGAACTACACAGAAGGCCTTCAAGATTTCGCGTAAGGATTTATCCATAGAAATTATTCCTGACCTGCCTGAAGGTATCCTCGACCTTCATTTAGATAAGAAAAACAGGTTATGGGTAGGCGGCATCAAGGGCGACCTTAGCCTGTGGGAAATTTATCAAAACGCAAAACCCGTGCGGATTGGTGAAATCCCTAATTCGGCACTAGTGCATCATTTGTTTGAAGATGACATTCACCAGTGTATTTGGGCTGCTACCGCCAATGGGTTGATTAAGGTAAATTTCAATACGCTTGAAAGTACTTTGATAACAGAAAAGGATGGATTGCCCAACCAATATATTTATGCAGTAATATCAGACAAAAGCGGCAATATTTGGCTTAGCACCAACCAGGGTATTACAAAGTACATGCCCGACAAGCCAATTTCACAAAGGTTCAAACAATACACCACCCTAAATGGTTTGTTGGCAAATGAGTATCGCATGGGCTCCGCCTTATTGAGTAGTACGGGGCATATTTGGTTTGGAAGCACCAAAGGGGTTGAAGTATTTCACCCAGATTCCATCCGTGACATCGGTAACGCCCCACAACTAGCCATCATAGGCCTAAAAATCCACGACCACGAGTGGCGAGACTCCAGCACCTGCATCGAAATGGCCAACCGCATCGAGTTGGCATACAACGAAAACACCCTCCGACTCGAACTCGCCGCCATGGAGTACACCTTCCCGGAAATGAACAAATTCCGGGTGCGGCTGCTGAATAATGGAAACGATACCTCGTGGGTGGACCTCGGTACGCAGAATTTTATCACGTACGCCAATCTCAGGCCAGGAAATTATAAATTTGAGTTCACGGCCTGCAACTCGGAAGGCATTTGGCAGGAAACACCCCGCCAATTGGACATTATCATTCATCCACACTTCACCCAAACCTGGTGGTTCCCTTGGCTCGTTGGAGCTTTGTCGCTGATTGTAATCGGCTTTGGCACTGCCTTTTACTATCGCTACCAGCTTAGACTCCAACAACTTGCCCTCGAAAAACAACAGCGCGAGGCAGAGCGCAAACAACTCCTTTTGGAAAACGAACTCGCGTTACAAGAAGAACGCAACCGCATTGCCGATGAAATGCACGACGAACTGGGAGGCGGGCTTTCCACCATCCGCCTGGCCAGCCAACGCGCCCAAAAAGTGCAGTCGCCAGATGAACTCCAAAGTATCCTCAAACGGGTCTCGCAGATTTCCATCGGGCTGGTCAACAACATGCGCGGCATTATTTGGGCCATGGACAGCCAAAACGATTCCTTACGCAGCTTGCTCGCCTATATCCGGCAATATGCGGGTACATTTTTGGACGACAACGGGATTGCCGCAACGCTTAGCCTGCCGAGCGATTTCCCAGACCATTCGCTCAGCAGCCAGTACCGACACAACGTGATGTTGACGGTGAAAGAGTGTTTGAACAATATCCTGAAACACGCCGAAGCTACTGCCGTAGAATTGAGCGTAGATCTTGACAATCAATTGCATATCCACATTCGAGACAACGGAAAAGGTTTCGAGCCAATGGAACATGCTGGTATGGGAAAGGGCTTGCGCACCACGGTAAAACGCATGGAATCGGTGGGGGGAAGCATCGAATGGCGTCGCAATCCGGAAGGCGGCATGACGGTTACCCTGCTTGCGCCCCTGCCGTAAACTAAAGTGGTATTGCGCAGAATGGTTATGTGTCTGACCTTTGTTTCACCAAATTAATCAAATCAAACACCCGCAGCATGTCTGACCTAATCAAAATCAGTATCGTTGAAGACGATCCAGAATTTCAAGAATGGCTGGTCGCAGAACTGAGTGATGAGCCTCGTTTCAAGATTCTCAGCCGATACGATGTGGCTGAACACGCCTTGGCCCGCATTCCACAAGAAAAGCCGGATGTGGTGATTATGGACCTGGGTTTGGAGAAATCAGATATTGGCGGCATTGAATGTATGCTGCGTTTGAAACTGGTCAGCCCGGAACTAAAGTTTTTGGTGATTACAGCCCATGGAGGCGATGAAAAGGTGTTCGAGGCGCTAAAAGTGGGGGCCGGGGCCTATATTTTGAAGAGTGATATCTCGGACAAATTGATCAAGGTGTTGGACGAATTTTATCAAGGCGGCGCACCGATGAGTGCTCAAATCGCGCAAAAAATAATCGCAAGTTTTCACAAAGCACCCTCCGACATAGTATTGGTGCAACAGCTGAGTGCCCGTGAGATGGAAATACTGGATTTTCTTTCCCAGGGGTTTTTGTACAAAGAAATTGCCGAAAAACTGACCAATGAAAACGACCCCGAAAAGAAGATAGCAGAGGGTACCGTGAAAAAACATACCCACAACATCTATCAAAAACTTCAGGTAAATAATCGGACCGAAGCGATACGCAAATACCTGAACCGATCTTAATCCTTTCCACATCAAAAGATTGCCTTCAACGACATTGCCGTGCCCTTACCCCGCACCGGCCCTTGACCCTGTTGACTTGTTTGGAAAATGAACGCCAAAAAACCTCCAACCAATAAACCCCTTAGCCCTCGCCCCAAATGCAGTGGAACTGCCTTTCCCTAAAAGTTTGGCAAGTTCTGCTGCAAGTTTGGGCAAACCTTCTAATCCCCTGTATAACCCTATCTTGTTAGCTACCAAAACCCTACCCCCCTAAGAGCCTGCGCAAGCAGGCTCTTCTTGTTTTAAGTGACTGTAAATGAAAACTTTGTGTGCGTTATTGCAATAACCCACGATACGCTACTGCCCCACAAATGCCGCCCAAAATAGGAGCAATAACCGGAATCCAAGCATAACCCCAATCAGAGCCACCTTTGCCAGGAATCGGCAATAGGGCATGCATGATGCGTGGGCCCAAATCCCGGGCCGGATTGATGGCATACCCCGTGGTGCCTCCCAACGAATGGCCGATGGCCAAAACCAGTGCGCCCACCACCAGCGGATTTATCCCTTCGGCAAAACGGTTGGCCTTTTCGAGGC
>JALHPW010000384.1:3096-5361 GCA_022842255.1 Saprospiraceae bacterium
GCCCCCAGGGCGGAAAGCCCAAACATCAAGACGAAAGTCCCCAGGAATTCGCTGATGAAATTGCCCGGCGTATGGCGAATGGCGGGGGCGGTACAAAACACCGCGAGTTTGGCGCCCTGGTCTTCCGTCCGCGCCCAATGCGGTAAATAATGCAGGTACACCAAGGCTGCGCCCAACATGGCGCCCAGCATTTGTCCAGCAAGGTAAGTGCCCACCTTGGCCCACTCAAACTGTCCGGTGGCCGCAAGGGAAAGGGTTACCGCTGGATTTAGGTGTGCTCCGCTCAAATGGCCAACGGCATAAACAGCAAAGGTGACCGCCAAGGCCCAGCCAACGGTGATGACTATCCAGCCGGAGTTTTCGTTTTTAGTGCCACGGAGCACTACACCGGCCACCACACCATTGCCGAGCAAGATGAGGAGCGCAGTTCCGAGGAGTTCAGCTAAAAAAACGTTCATGCTTAGCTTGATTTTGCTTTTAAAATAAACGAATCCAATTGAGCCAAATAAGCTTTCAAATGTTCTTCCTGTTCAGGTTTTGTCCAACCCAGGGTTTCGCCCATCCATTTGGCTACGGTCGGGGCGGCTTCTAGGGTGGCCTGCCAATCCATGATTTCAAGACGAATGCGCCGGGCTAAAAAATCCCGGATGGTCATGGCCATTTCTTCCCGTACGGCGTACACGATTTCTGCAATTAGGAATGGGTAATTGGGTAAAATACGCTCCGACAGTTCCAGGTTTCGAGCGGCCAACTGAGCAATGCCTTCAGAACGGCTTCCATATTTCTGCGCCAAATGTTGGCAAACATCTTCATCTAATTGAAAATCCGCGCGAAGTTTTTTCCAAAGATTGGCATCAAAGTGTTCAGCGCCAATCAATGGGAGGGTTTTAGTATGGTCAGCTTGCCGTTGGATTGGTCGCGATAAACCTGTTTCACGCATGATTTCATAGATAGCATCCCTGGCCATCAACCGATACGTGGTCCATTTCCCGCCCAACAAACTAAGGAGACCGGATACCGGGTCGCGTTCCACCTCGTGGTCGCGGAGCAGGGACTTGGTTCCCCGCCCTGCCTCTCCCAGGTTGGAAGGTGCAAGTAATGGGCGAATACCTCCAAAACCGGATTTGACTTGATTTTTTTCGATTTTTTGGGCGGTAAAAGGTTGAAGTGTCTCTAAGAGAAAATCAATCTCCGTAGCCTCCAAAAGGGGCTCTTCTTTTAAGTTTAAATACGGTTCGTCGGTAGTTCCCAGCAGTAAATTGCCTTCAAAGGGAATCGCAAACACCATCCTCCCATCGCGGGTCTTGGGGATAAGCATAGCTTTTTCACTGCCTAGGACCTCACCCGGCAAAACCAGATGGACGCCTATCGACGGTCGGATACGTGCCAGCAAATTAGGGTTTGCTAGTTGTCGGAGCTGGTCCGCATACGGGCCGGTGCAGTTCAGGAATTGCCGGGCCCGTACAATGAGCGTTGGCTGGTTTTTTTCAAGTCGGTTTTTTACATGGGCGGCTTGAAGTTTTCCATCACCCCCCTTTTGAAAATCTATGACTTCAAGGTGGTTGGCCACGGCTCCCCCTTTTGCAGCAGCCGTTTGAACAAGGGCCAAGCAATAACGCGCATCGTCCAGTTGGCCATCGTAATACAATACCGCGCTGTGGATATGCGGCGAAAGGCCGGGCATCATTTCCAAAGCTTCGCTTTTGCTGAGCCATCTACTTCGGGGGAAAGCAGCAGGCGCAATCCAATCGTACAGTTTCAGTCCAATCGAATAATAAAAGCCTTCCCACCAACTAAACACCGGGGTAATCAACCCGAGCGTGTGTGCAAGGTGTGGGGCGTTTTTCAAAACGATGCTGCGTTCTTCCAATCCATGCCGTACCTGACGGAGTTGGGCGAAATCCAGTTTTTTAAAGGCTTGTTCGAGGTAACGCACGCCGCCATGCACCAGTTTGGTGCTCCGGCTGGAGGTTTCTGCAGCAAAATCTTCCTTTTCAATCAGCGCAACCTTCAATCCGCGTAATGCGGCATCCAAGGCACACCCCGCCCCACTTGCACCACCACCGATGATGCAAAGGTCAAATTCCTCCTCTGCGAGACGTTTTAGGTTATCGTTGCGGTTCATGGATGCTGCATCTTGAATTGCTTGTAAATTTGGTAGGCAACCACAAAATTTTCACTCCTGAAATAGGTTTGGTTGAGCAGACTTCAACTCGCTACTTGTTGCTTGCTGCCTGTATCTTTTGTTGCCATCGCCAGGCATCC
>JALHPW010000385.1 GCA_022842255.1 Saprospiraceae bacterium
ATTCCCTTGCTCCAAAACCACAAAAACGAGCTCCCGGATACGGTTTTCAAACGCTGCAAATTCGTGGTGGAAGAAATCGGGCGGGTGGAACAGGCCTGCCTTGCTTTGAAAAACAATGATTTCAAAACCCTGGGCGAATTGATGTTTGAAGGCCACAACGGATTGAACCTGGAGTTTGAGGTTTGTGTGCCAGAGACCAATTTTTTGGTGGATACTGCCCGAAACTTTGCCCCAAAAGGCACTGTATTGGGTGCTAGGCAAATGGGCGGGGGCTTTGGCGGCTGTACCCTCAATTTGGTGAAAACAACAGCGGTCGATGCTTTTTCTCAATCCACCAAGACCCTGTACCAACAAGCTTTTGGAATCGATTTGAAAATTTACCCGGTTCGGTTGACTTCCGGGACAGAACTGGTGTCGCAACAAGTATAAAATGAATGATTACCCACACCGTCGCTACAACCCGCTGACCGATAGCTGGGTGCTGGTATCGCCCCATCGGGCCAAACGGCCTTGGCAGGGACAAGTCGAAAAACTCCCGGCGGAAACAAGGCCGGCGCACGACCCCGGGTGTTACCTCTGTGCGGGAAACACCCGCGCTGGCGGCATACAAACCCCTGACTATCAGGATGTTTATGTCTTTGACAATGATTTCTCGGCCTTACTTCCCGAAAAACCGAGCGAAGCATTTGAGTCCCCGGGCAACTCCATTTTTTTCCAGGCAAAACCAGAACGCGGCCTTGCCCGGGTCATCTGTTTTTCCCCCCGCCACGATTTGACCATGGCCGAAATGTCCACCCTCGAAATCCGCAAAGTCGTGGATGCCTGGGTGCAGGAATATCAGGAGCTTGGGGCAAAGGATTTTATCAATTACGTCCAAATCTTTGAGAACAAAGGGGCCATCATGGGCTGCTCCAACCCGCATCCCCACGGACAGATTTGGGCACAGGAAAGCATCCCGGACGAACCCTTGAAAAAACAAAAGGCCCAACTTCAGTATTGGGAAAAGCACGGGACGTCTCTTTTGGGCGACTACTTATCCGAGGAATTGGCAAAAAACGAGCGGATTCTGTTTGAAAATGCGGGTTTTGTGGCCCTCGTTCCGTTTTGGGCAGTTTGGCCCTTTGAGGCGATGATCATCCCCAAACGGGCCATGCCTAATATTACCCAGCTCTCGGATGCTGAAAAGACCGAGCTGGCCGATGCCTACCGTCAATTGGCCGCTATGTACGACCGGCTTTTTCAAACCTCTTTCCCCTATTCGTCGGGCATTCATCAGGCCCCGACCGATGGTCAACCGCACCCAGAGTGGCATTTTCACCTGGTGTTTTACCCGCCACTCTTGCGCTCGGCCACGGTGAAAAAATTCATGGTAGGCTACGAGATGTTGGCCAACCCGCAACGGGACATTACCCCTGAACGGGCCGCGGAGATGTTGCGGGCAACCACTTAAGGTGTTGAAAGACATCGAGTTATACTGCCTTATGCAAAAAACAGGAGTCGTCCCGGATTTTTAGTGCAGCCCCATGGGGGCTAAATCTTGGTAGAAAATCGTCAAAAACGAGTTGGCGTGCCGTAGGTACGCTATCTGTAAGCGGCAGATAGCGTACCTACGGCACGCTTTTTTATCTGAAACGACATTTCTACAAAGATTTCGTCCCGCTGGGACGAATTTTGCAAAAATTTGGGGCGACTCATGTTTATCCTAAATTTATAAGCTCCGAAAATCAGGCCAATCCCTTCAAAATAGCCCCCCAGTACATACGTGGAAGCACCTCACGCTTGAGTTGGTACATGCTCCAGCGTTCTTTCGATTGGTCGAATGGAAAGGTTTCCATGGGGGTATTGTTGTAGTCAAACTCCGCCAAAACGAGTTTGCCGTAGCCGGTAACAAGCGGACAAGAAGTATAGCCCAGGTAGGTTGCGGAGGGCAATTGTCCGGCCATAACATCCAGCAGGTTCGTGACCACCACGGGCGCTTGTTTGCGAATAGCAGCGCCTGTTTTGGAAATCGGCAACCCTGAGGCATCCCCGAGCGAGAAGATATTGCTGTGGCGTACATGCTGCAAGGTGCCTTTGTCGATCTCCACCCAGCCTGCGCTGTTGGCCAGGCTGCTGTTGCGGATAAAATCGGGCGCACTTTGCGGGGGCGTGACGTGGATCATGTCGAACTCGACCTCCTTCACTTCGTCTTTGTTTTTTTCGCCAAAACCTACAAATTTGGCGCGGTGGTTGGGGCCATCTATTTCGGTCAGGTTGTATAGGAAATTGAGCTTGATATTGCCACGTTTCACCACCTCCAGCAGCGTTTTTTCGTATTGAGGCACCGCAAATAGTTTGGCCGCGCCGCTCCAGTATTGTACGTCTGCCTTGGGCAAAACCCCGTGTTTGCGGAAATAGTCGGTAGCCAGGTACATGATTTTGTGGGGCGCGCCGCCACATTTCACCGGGGTGGAAGGGTTGTGGAAAAGTGCTTTCCCGCCCTTGAAATTTTTGACGCACTCAAAAGTGTAGGGGGCCGATTCAAAAGAATAATTGCTGCAAACATTGTTTTTGCCCAGGGTTTCGGACAAACCTTTGATGTCGCCCCAATTGAGTTGAATTCCAGGGCACACTACCATATAATCGTAGGTGAGTATTCCATTGTCCAACGTAACCTGACTTTGTTCCGGGGCAAAACCAAGGGCTTTTTGCTTGATCCAGGTCACGCCTTTGGGCATCACAGAAGCCTCTGAGCGCTCGGTTTTTAGAATGTCAAAAGCGCCGCCACCCACCAAGGTCCAAGCAGGTTGGTAATAGTGTTTGTCCGCAGGATCCACAATGGCGATATCCAGTTTGCGATTTTTTCGGAGCAATTGAGCCGCGGTGGAAATTCCGGCATTGCCGCCTCCAATGATGACAATTTGATGGTGTGGCATAGTTTAGGTAAATCGTGAAGAAATTCTGGGAGCAAAACTCCGGTACTTCCTTTTGCGCAGGCTTGCACTTTTCGCGGAAGCATCTGTACTAATCACCGATTCTGAAATTTAAGTTTGAAAACCGAATTATTGTGGAATAAAATTTTATTTCAAAAACAATTGCGGGTTCGATACAAAACCTATGGGTTGGGTCCATCAGTTCCACGCCTTTGGCAATTTGGCTATAACCCTCTCTTTTCGCCAACGCACGTCCAACTATTATTTGGAAAGCGGGCTCCGATTGGCACGTCCCCAAAATAAAAAAAGCCGAGGGCATTACGCCTTCGGCCTTCAAAACGGATATAAAACGGTTTATCTAATTCAGGTTTCGTTTGGCGAGATAGAAATCTACCATCTCGTAGTCGCTTTTCAAACGAGCATCCAATTCTTCCAAAGTTTTGGGGGGCGGGACAATCGCTTTATCCCCTGGTTGCCAGTTCAGGGGCAGGGCACATTTGTATTGATCGGCAGTTTGAAGTGCAATCAAGGCACGCTTGATTTCTTCCATGTTGCGCCCAACGTTGAGCGGATAGTACATGATGAGCCGAATCTTGAAATGGGGGTCAATCATGAAAACGGCGCGTACCGCTGCGGTTTCGCTTTCACCAGGCTGCAACATGCCATATAGTTTGGCGACGGACATGTCGATGTCGGCAATGATGGGAAACTCAAAATAAACGCCCGTTTTTTCGCGTACGTTCTGCACCCAAGCTACGTGGGCGTGAATGCTGTCGATGCTGAGTCCCATAAGCTTTGTCCCATGCGCCGCAAAAAAATCCTTTTCCTGCGCAAACCCACTCATCTCCGTGGTACATACGGGCGTAAAATCCGCAGGGTGCGAAAACAGGATGGTCCACGACCCTTTGGCGTATTCAGAAAAGCGAAGCTTTCCGGTGGTGGTAAGTGTTTCAAAATCAGGCGCCTGATCGCCAATTCGAGGCATACTATAAACAGTGGCAGATTCCATAATGTGCGTATTTGTTGAATTGTATCGCACAAAGGTCAACGGATTGCGAGCCTGCATTATTGACTGATTGATGGAAGCAGTTGCACTTTTCGTGGATTCGTGCCCATAGGTCTTCAGTCCAAAAACTCCGCCAACAAGGAGTGAAAATGATGGGTCCCCTGCTCGCGACCCGGTGCGTACCGCCCATGCCCGTAAAAACGCGAACGGATACCCCGCTGCACGTTTTCCACGACTTCCTCATCCTCGTGTTCCACTTGGTCGAGCCCCGAGCCCGCGCCGGTATTCAGTTTGGATTCGTCAAAAACATACACCAAAAATCGGACTTTACAGGCGCTAACGCCTTGTGGTTCAACGATGTTCAAAGAAAGCCCCCAAGGGTAAAAATTGAACATCATGTTGGGGAACACCCAAAAATAGTAGGCCGCTACCTCCTTTCCATAGTCCGCAGAATCCGTCGGCAAATCAAAACACACATCGCCTTTTTTGGCAATACCGAGCTGAAGGTTGCTGTATCCCAAAATTTCGGTGGTATAACTGCTCCAGTCGAGCATAGCACTCAAACTGTTGTGCACAAACGGGATATGGAACCCTTCGAGGTAATTCTCGCAATAAAGCGCCCAATTGGCTTTCACGGCATAATCCTTGGAAAGGTCCGGGCGAAATTCAAGCCGGTCCATGGGCAACCACCCCACCCGCGCCATCATTTCAGCAAGGAACTTTTGAGGTGGGAAAACGGGGTTCAAGGTGGTGAACAACAACTTTCCCCATTGAAAAAGCGGCAATCGCTTCAAATCATCCGCCTCGGTCGGGAAGTTCTCCACCTTTGCAAACTCGGGCATAAACTGGAATTTACCGTCCAGCCCAAACACCCGTCCGTGGTATTTACACCGCAATTGGCTGGATTTGCAGGGTTTGTAAGCCAGCAAATTGCCCCGGTGCGTACAAACATTGGACATACAATGAACCTCGCCAGACTTGTCGCGCGTGAGCACAAGTGGTTCGCTCAAATATTGGTCCAGCAACATAAAGGGCCAAACACTGCCCGGCTGGGCCACCCGGTCGGTATCACCCACAAACTGCCAGGAAGGCGCGAAGATTTTTTCTTTGGCCTCTTCAAGAATCGATTCACTGGTGTACACCACCGTGTCAATGGTTCGGGCGCGGATTATGTTTGGGTCGATGTGGAAACGTGGCATGGTAGGTTGGGTGGTGGTTACTGGTGATTGGTGATTGGTTAATGGTTACTGGTTATTGGTAGTGTTTGTCCATTGCAAAGATGAAAAAACATTTAAAAATTGGACTTTTGCGGTGGACGGTTTACGGTACACGGTTTACGGTTTACGGTACACGGTACTCGGTACTCGGTGGACGGTGCACGGTGTATCGTAAACCATAAACCGAGCACCGTCCACCGAGTACTGTCCACCGAGT
>JALHPW010000386.1:0-4450 GCA_022842255.1 Saprospiraceae bacterium
ACCCGAGCACCGAATTCCAGTTTGGCGTCCAGGATGAAATCGGATACCTTGGGAAGAAAATAAGCCCTGGTTGCCTCCACCAAGGCAGGGTCTTCTTGGGCTTCCGTAGGGAAAAGGAAAGTGTAATTGAGAAACTTGGGACTTGCCAGACGCTGGTAAGCAAAGGTTGGCACAAGTTGGGCTGCCAAAAAGGCTTTTATCCAGCTATTGTTTTTTGCCCCAATCAGGTATTTCACCCCAATTGGAAGCACATAATACCGTCCGGTGTACCGCATTTTCCCAAAATAATCCGAACTGTCCGAGTCGGAATTGGAACCAACAAAATCCTTGATTTCCTGCGGAAATGCCTTAAATCGTTGGTTCCAGTTGCTTTGTCGATAGCCTGCGCCCAGGGAGAATTCCCAATTTTTATACCGGTAGCCAAAAGATAAATTGGATTGGCCCGTAAATAGAGCACGGCTGTTTGAGTAAGAACTGTCCAGCGGAAGTCCAATATCTTCCTGATTCATTCTGGCAAAGCTCGCCCCAAAAATATCTGCCCCAATTGAAAACTGCCCCTTGAGCTGAAGGAATCCTAACAGGCAAAAGCAGGAAAAGATGACTTTTTTCATGTCTGAAAAAGGGTTTGTGGTGAAAATTCAACCCCCGATGGCTTCACCAAACCTTCGAGGGTTGAAAAGGAATCATTCCATTTCCCCACAAATATGGGGTGCGCCACCTTTTGAAAAATAGGACAGTTTTCCCTACTTTTTCTCTACAGGAAGGGAAATCACCCCAACTTCACCCATTTGGCTTTGCTTTTGCCGCTGGCAATTACTTTTTCGATAAAACGCATCCCACGTACACCATCTTGGATGGTCGGGAAATCGGCGTGAATCGGGTCTGGTTTTCGACCTTCCGCATGGGCGCGTACACAGTAGGCAAAGTTCTTGTAAATATTGGCAAAGGCTTCCAGGTACCCCTCTGGGTGTCCACCCGGAATCCGGCCCGCTGCCAGGGCCTCTGGATAGAGGTGGGGGGTGCCTGCCCGGTAAATCTCAACGGGTTTGTCGAGCCAACGCACCACGAGCGAATTCGGCTCCATTTGTCGCCATTCCAGCCCGCCTTTTTCTCCATAGACCCGGATATTCAGGTTGTTTTCTTCACCCGCCGAAATCTGGCTGGCGTGTAGAATCCCTTTTGCACCGCCTTCAAAACGGAGCAACACATTGCCGTCGTCGTCGAGCAAACGCCCGGGCACGAAGGTGCTGATGTCGGCACATAATTCGCTGATTTTCAGTCCGGTGATGTATTCTGCCAGGTTCTCGGCATGGGTGCCAATATCGCCCATGGCCCCGGCGATACCACTTTTACTTGGGTCGGTGCGCCAAGAAGCTTGTTTGTTTCCAGAGGCCTCAACATGGGTGCTGAGCCAGCCCTGTGGGTATTCCACCACCACCTTTCGGATTTGTCCGAAGGCTCCGTGCCGCACCATTTGACGGGCCTGCTTCACCATCGGGTATCCCGTGTAGTTGTGCGTGAGCGCAAAAACGAGTTCGGATTTCGCCACGATTTTTTCCAGTGCAATGGCTTCTTTCAGGCTGAATGCCACGGGCTTATCGCAAATAACATGGAAGCCGTTTTCCAAGGCCATTTTGGCCGGGGCGAAGTGCACGTGGTTGGGCGTCACAATGCTTACGAATTGCATCCGCCGGTCGGGACGAAGGCGTTTTTCGCGCTGGATCATTTCCTTGAAGGTGCCGTAGCAACGGTCGGGCGCAAGTCCAAGCTCGGCCCCGGAAGCCTTTGATTTTTCAGGACTGCTGCTGAACGCGCCACAGACGAGTTCGATTTCGCCGTCCAAAGCGGCAGCCATGCGGTGTACCGCGCCGATGAACGCGCCTTGGCCACCGCCGACCATTCCCATGCGGAGTTTGTGTTTCATGTTGTATGGTGCGGATGCTTAAGTCCGCCGTTTAATTGAAAAGATTGTGGTGGCAAACATAGCAAAGGATGACACTAAAACTGAAAATTCAAAATTGGGAAGCCGCGTTTGTCACTTTTGTTCCATAACCCAATTTGCACACCGTTCCGAACTTTTTGGGGTTGGGCATGCAGTACGTTGCCAACCATGGCCACCAAAATCAGACAAAAAAATTTGCGCAATTCCATCGATAGTTTGTAACTTTAGTTAGCCCAAAATTCAAGAGAAAGATTCAGACATTTGCCACCATTATCCCCAACCACCATTTTATGAGTAAAAATAAACTTATCCCGTCCATCCACAATTACTGCGACCGTTGGTGCGAGCGCTGTGTTTTCATCGAACGCTGCGCCGTAGGCGTGGAAGAACTCAAACGTTGGAACCGCGACACCCCCATGAGTGAAGAAGAAATGTGGGGCGCCGTGAGCGAAAACTTCAAAGAATCCCTGCGAATGCTCGACGACATGCTTCGTGAGGCCGGAATCGACCCCGCAGAAATCACCGCGCAGCCTGATCCGGAACCCAATCCGGAAATGGAAAAACTGGACGAGGAGATATTTGAAAAAGGAATGGCCTACTACAAGATGACAGAAGCCTTTTTCAATTCCAATGAAGCCTTTTTGGGCGAACAACAGGCCTCGGTGCAACGAATGGCCGATATGAATGTTCCCATTGAC
The DNA here is from genome assembly GCA_022842255.1 of Saprospiraceae bacterium. Classification (GTDB taxonomy): domain Bacteria; phylum Bacteroidota; class Bacteroidia; order Chitinophagales; family Saprospiraceae; genus M3007. Next base: position 2,641 of record JALHPW010000386.1, read on the forward strand.
TTGGAGCATCTCGGGCAATTGCAAGACGCCATCGAAATCGTCCGTCAATACGCCCCTTTTATCGGCGTAAAAGCCCGCCGCGCCATTTCTGGCATGGAGGAGATGCACGACACCGAAATTTGGGGCGACCCACCCTATCAAAGCGATGCCAACGGAAGCGCCAAAGCCTGCATCCTTTGCATCGAACGCAGCCTGGGCGCCTGGGAAATGCTCCGCAAAGCCTGGCCCGAAAAAACCGACGAAATCCTCGACCTCTTGCTCGCATTGACGCGATTCAGAAAAGATATGGAGGGCTTTTTCCCGGATTGGAAAAAGTTCGTCCGCCCCGGTTTTGATACCGAGCCGCAGCAGGTGCGGAGGTTTGAAATGAATTAGCTATTAATGTGGGCAATATTTGAATGTGGTCAATGTGATTTAATGTGGTCAATGTGTGAAATGTGCCCACATTGACCATATTGCTCACATTGACCATATTGCTCACATTGCTCACATTGCTCACATTGCTCACATTGACCACATTGACCACATTGACCACATTATAAAGTATTGACCACATTATTAAAACACACCATTGCTTTGAACACCTTAAAAGATTCCACCCTCCTCCACCGCGAAGCATTCATCAATGGCGAATGGACCAGCGCTGATTCCGGTAAAACATTCCCGGTCACCAACCCAGCCACTGGCGATGAACTCGTGCGCGTGGCCGATTGTGGAGCGGAAGAAACCCGCCGTGCGATTGCCGCAGCCGAGGCCGCTTTACCCGAATGGCGTGCCAAAACTGCCACAGCCCGCGCCGCGATTCTGCGCAAATGGCACGACCTCATTCTGGAAAATGCCGACGACCTCGGACTGCTCCTGACACTCGAACAAGGCAAACCTGTGCCAGAGGCAAAAGGGGAGGTGCGTTACGGCGCTACGTTCATCGAGTGGTTCGCCGAAGAAGGCAAACGCGCCTATGGCGACATCATACCGCCGCATTTGCCCGGAATGCGCCTCCTGGTGACGAAACAACCCGTGGGCGTGGTGGCCGCCATTACCCCCTGGAATTTCCCCAACGCGATGATTACCCGCAAGGTGGCCCCAGCCCTTGCGGCGGGTTGCACGGTGGTGTTGAAACCTTCTGAAGAAACCCCACTTTCTGCACTCGCTTTGGCCGAGTTAGCCGTGCGTGCCGGATTCCCTGCCGGGGTGTTCAACATTGTGACGGGCATGGATGCCCCGACCATTGGTAAAGTATTGACAGACAGTCCAATAGTACGCAAAGTGTCCTTCACCGGAAGTACCGAAGTGGGCAAACTGCTTATGCGTCAGAGTGCCGATACGGTGAAAAAAATCTCGCTCGAACTGGGCGGAAATGCCCCGTTCATCGTATTCGACGATGCGGATGTGGACGCTGCCGTAGAAGGCGCCATCGTGGCCAAATACCGCAACGCGGGGCAAACCTGCGTGTGTGCCAACCGGATTTTTGTACAAGACGGTGTGTATGCGTCCTTTTTGGAAAAATTCACGGCCGCGGTTTTGAAGCAAAAAGTCGGTTCGGGCACAGAGCAAGGCGTAAACATTGGTCCACTCATCAATGCCGAGGCCTTGGAAAAAGTGCAACGGCTCGTCCAAAATGCCACCCAAAACGGAGCCCGAATCGTCACGGGCGGCCAGGCATTGACAGGCACCTTTTTCCAACCCACGGTGCTGGCCGATGTGGACACGGGCATGGACATCATGCACGAAGAAATCTTTGGCCCTGTGGCGCCCGTTACCCGTTTTTCCGAAGAAAAAGAGGTCATCCAAATGGCGAATGACACGCCCT
>JALHPW010000386.1:4460-5323 GCA_022842255.1 Saprospiraceae bacterium
ACGCCCTATGGCTTGGCCGCCTATTTCTACGGTCGGGATATTGGTCGGGTTTTCCGCGTATCCGAAGCCCTCGAGTATGGCATGGTCGGCGTGAATACCGGTTTGGTGGCCACCACCGTCGCGCCCTTCGGTGGGGTGAAGGAAAGTGGTATTGGCCGCGAGGGTTCCAAGTACGGTTTGGAGGACTTTTTGGAGGTGAAGTATATTTGTTTGGCCGGGATTTGAAGCCTACTGCTTCAACAAGCCCCGCTTTAAATGTGCTCGAAGTTCAAACTCCACATCGCCCGCCACCCGATGAATCATGCCCCAATACGTCGGCGATGAAGGCGCGAAGGTCTCCGAACTTTCGTCAAATTGGTATTCCCCTTGAATGGCCTCTGAATAGATCACTTTCCCAGTGTGCTCGTCCAGGAGGTCTAATACGATTGCCCCATTGGCCGAACGGGTCGAGTGGTATGTAGTGATGGTTTTGGTTTCGGTCCGATACCTAATGGTTGTAGAAACAATCTTCCCCAAAGAGTCGGTGATGATGTCATACCCGTCTTCGACTTCTTTGGTCTCCACCCGTTCTGATTGAGAGTTGCTCTCGGAACCCACGTAAAGCGACACCAAGCGGCATTGGGCTTTATAGTCAAATACTGCCCTGGCGGAAGGGTCGGTATAAAATGCAAGCCATTCGTGGTTGGCAAAATTTGGGGTCAAACTGACAGCCTCCCAAAACGTACTTCCATCGGACACCCCCTTGTGCACACTGGTTTCAAAGAGGATATGGGCCTTCCCTTCCCGATATGAACTGTCTATCAAGGCGTTGGCATTCTCCCAATAGGGATAATAATTGGCTTTTAAGTCGCGCAAGGTGAAAT
>JALHPW010000387.1 GCA_022842255.1 Saprospiraceae bacterium
AACGGCCTTTTCTCTACCTTTGAACTTGAATTTTTTAAATTATCTATTTTAATTTGGTCAGCATTTCCAACCGGCGGGCAAAGCAACAACCGCAAATCGAACAATTGAATCACCTCATCGTAGAGGGAATCCGAGACAAGAAGGGCAAAAACATTGTGCAACTTGACTTGCGCAAACTTGGCGACGCACCGGCGGATTTCTTCATCATTTGTGAAGGCGATTCCAACACTCACGTCAAAGCTATCACCGACAGTATCCACAAAAAAGTAAAGGATGAGCTCCAAACCGCACCTTCGCACACCGAAGGTTCAAGCAACTCCAAATGGATTTTGATGGACTACTTCAACACGGTCGTACACGTTTTTCACCCAGAAACACGCGATTTTTACGAACTGGAACATCTCTGGAGCGACGCTAAAGTTACGGAGTTCGGCGAGGTTTAACCCTATCAAATCATATCCGCGAGATCCATTTCGCGACACACCATCATGGAAGACAAAAAGAAAAAAGACGAATCGTCCGACCAACGTCGCCCCGACGAAAATGGTGAAGGCGGCGGTATGCCACGTTTCAACTTTATGTGGGTATTTATCCTCATCGGGTTGGGATTATTGGCTTTACAGTTCACCAAATTCTCCGGCAAACCGGAGAATGCCAGTTGGACGGATATCGAAAAATGGGCCAAAAAAGGCCATATTGAGCGCTTTATCGTCGTAAATCCGAAGGAAGCCTACGTTTACATTAAAAAGGACTCCCTCACTGCGGTAGAGCACGCCACTAAGGTAAAAGCGCCCAAAAAGACCCTGTTCAACTCCGATCAACCACACTATGTCATGAGTATCGGCAGTGTGGAAGTGGCCTCGTCCAAAATGGACAAGATCAACGAACAGATCATCAAGGAGAAAAAGCAACAACCGGTCGAACTCAAAATCGAAGACCGCATCAATTGGTCGGCGGTGATGGTCAATTTTGGCCTACCCATCCTCATCTTCATCGGTCTCTGGATTTTTATCCTCCGACGTATGGGCGGTGGTCCGGGTGGTCCAGGTGGACAAATCTTCAACATTGGCAAATCGAAGGCTACGCTCTTTGACGGCAATTCCAAAGTGAACACCACGTTTGCCGATGTGGCAGGACTCGACGAAGCCAAAGACGAGGTGATGGAGGTCGTGGATTTTTTGAAAAATCCTAAAAAATACACCGTGTTGGGCGGTAAAATCCCCAAAGGTGTCTTGCTCGTGGGTCCGCCAGGGACTGGTAAAACCCTACTGGCGAAAGCCGTGGCAGGGGAAGCCAATGCCCCGTTTTTCTCCATTTCGGGTTCTGATTTTGTGGAAATGTTTGTCGGCGTAGGTGCAAGCCGTGTCCGCGATTTGTTCCGCAATGCCCGTGAAAAAGCGCCTTGTATCATTTTTATCGACGAAATAGATGCCATCGGACGTGCCCGTGGCCGTGGTGCCATACAAGGCGGCAACGACGAACGGGAAAATACGCTCAATCAATTGCTGGTGGAAATGGACGGTTTCCCGACCGACAAAGGGGTTATCTTGATGGCCGCGACCAACCGTCCGGACATTCTGGATCAGGCCCTCATGCGCCCAGGTCGTTTTGACCGCCAAATCGGCATCGGACGACCAGATTTGAAAGGTCGTGCGCAGATTTTTGAGGTCCACATGAAAAACATCAAGGTTTCGCCAGAAGTGCTGGCCATTACCTTGTCTGAAATGACCCCAGGTTTTGTGGGCGCGGATATTGCCAACGTGTGCAATGAAGCAGCCCTCATCGCCGCGCGCCGCGAAAAAACGGCGGTGGACCTTGATGATTTCAACTACGCCCTGGACAAAGTCATCGGTGGTCTGGAGAAAAAGAACAAAATCATCAGCCCTGAAGAGAAGCAAATCATCGCCTACCACGAGGCTGGTCACGCAATTTGCGGCTGGTTCCTCGAATTTGCACACCCTTTGGTGAAGGTAACGATTGTGCCCCGTGGACTTGCTGCGCTCGGATATGCGCAGTATTTGCCTAAGGAGCAGTACATCACCCGCAAGGAAAAATTGCTCGATGATATTTGTATGACCCTCGGTGGTCGTGCGGCGGAATCGGTTGTGTTTGACAAAATCAGCACCGGCGCCCAAAGCGATCTGGACCATATCACGCGTCTTTCTTACGACATGATTGTGAATCATGGCTTAAGCGAAAAAGTGGGCAATGTGTCGTATTACTCCATGCTCAACGACAGTTTCAATCGTCCGTTCTCCGAACAGACGGCTTACCTGATTGACCAGGAGGTGAAAAACATGATTGAAGAGCAGTACAAGCGTGCCAAGCAATTGTTGAAAGACAAACGCAAAGAGCTCGATGCGCTGGCCAAGGGCCTACTTGAAAAAGAAGTGCTGCATCGCGCCGATTTAGAGGCGATTATCGGCAAACGACCTTTTGCGGACCCCACACCGGGCGAGAGTGCCCATGTGCCGGAAATAGGGTCTCCTGCGGATAGCGAATGATTCCTGGAAAACGGGGCGGCCAAAAACCGCCCCGTTTTTTTGTGTACCCCGGAACGCTGTTCCGGGATTGGCCGGTAAGTACCCCGGAACGCTGTTCCGGGATTGGCCGGTAAGTACCCCGGAACGCTGTTCCGGGATTGGTCGGTAAGCACCCAGAAACGCTGTTCCGGGATAAAACCAGTTCACTTCCCCACCTTTACCCCAAATTTTACCATCACGCCTCGCAACAAGCTGAATTGAGCTCAAACATCTACCTTTTGAGCTGGAAAAGAATTGAAAAACGTCTCTGAAAATGAAACACTTATCTGTTTTTTGCTTGACGCTAGCAGTTTTTAATCTCCTGGCTCAAACCAATACCGAAATAGGCATCCAAAATGCACCAAACATGGTACTCGTGCGAGGTGGTACTTTCCAAATGGGCGACTCCCTCCTAAAAGGTATTCCTTTTCTTATTACTGATTCAAAGCATACTGAACCTGTCAGCATCGTGACGGTGAGCGATTTTTACATGAGCAAGTACGAAGTAACCAATGCCGAGTTTGTCAAATTCCTCAACATTAAGGGGAATCAGATGGAAGGCGGGGTTACATGGATAGACTTGGATGGCAAATGGGAAGAAGAAAAATGCCGTATCTACCAGAGTGGCAGAAGTTTTAAAGTTGAGGCAGGGTATGAAAACTATCCAGCTATTTATGTCAGTTGGTATGGTGCTAGGGCCTATTGCCAATGGTTGGGAAGCCAATACCGTTTGCCCACCGAAGCCGAATGGGAATACGCTGCCGGAAACGGAAGCCGCCACACCAAATACAGTTGGGGCGACAACGACCCTTTTGGCAAAAAAGGCGGCAATGTATACGACAAAACAGCCAAGGCAAAACCTCCCTTTAGGTCTGCCTTTGAGTCCTATACGGATGGCTATATTTATACTGCGCCCGTGGGCCAGTTCGAGGCGAATGAGTTCGGCCTTTTCGATATGTCGGGCAATGTGTGGGAATGGTGCAGCGACTGGTACGATGCCGAATATTATTCAAAAAATGCTTCGAAAACCCCGAAAGGCCCAACTAGGGCGATAGATTATCGTGTGCATCGCGGTGGTTCGTTTTTCTCTGGTCCATCAAGCTGCCGTGTGGCCGTCCATTCCGGGAGCCTTCCGAATTATCGCGACTTCTTTGTCGGTTTTCGGGTAGTGCGAGGCTATTAAAATTTGTCACTTTTAAACTTTTGCCCTTTTTATTTTTGGCTGCGCAGCAGAATCAAGGCCAAATACAGACCTGTAAGGTTTTTAAAACCTTATAGGTCTCACGGATTCTACCTCACCAACTCTTCACCTGGTGTGGATACCGAACCACATAAGTCTCCTTGATCAACCGCGTAAGCCGCTCGCGGAAATCATCCATGCCTTCCTTACTGTGGGCGGAAATGAACACGCTTTCGCCATAGGTGTGCAGCATTCGGTCGCGCAAATCCGCTTCTATTTCGGCTTTGGTAGCATCGTCCAGGAGGTCGTCGTACCAACGTTCGCGGTAAAGGTCAATTTTATTGAACACCATGAGCGTGGGTTTTTCCGCCGCTCCGAGTTCCTGCAAGGTCTGTTGTACCGTACGGATATGGTCCTCAAACTGCGGGTGCGCCACATCCACCACATGGAGCAGGATATCGCTCTCGCGCACCTCGTCTAGGGTGCTTTTGAAGCTTTCGACCAGGTGGTGGGGCAGTTTTCGGATAAAACCTACGGTGTCGGACAACAAAAACGGCATGGTGTTGAACACGACCTTGCGCACCGTGGTGTCGAGTGTGGCGAACAATTTGTTCTCCGCCAGCACCTCGGATTTAGAGAGCAGGTTCAGCAAAGTGCTTTTGCCGACGTTGGTGTATCCCACCAAGGCCACGCGTACCATTTCAGCACGGGTTTTGCGCTGGGTCTGGTTTTGACGGTCGATGTCCTTGAGCCGGCCTTCCAGAATGTTCATGCGGTATTGCACAATGCGTCGGTCGGTCTCAATTTGTGTTTCACCGGGGCCTCGGGTTCCAATTCCGCCCGCCTGTCGCTCCAAGTGCGTCCAAAGACCGCGCAGACGTGGCAGCAGGTATTTCATCTGTGCCAGTTCGACCTGTGTTCTGGCCTGTGCCGTTTGGGCACGTGCAGCGAAAATGTCCAGAATCAGGGTAGAACGGTCGATGATTTTGACCTTCAGGACCTCTTCCAGGTTGTTGGTTTGTTTGCCCGAGAGGTCATCGTCAAAAATGACCATTGTAATTTCCTCGTGCCGGTCGAGATAGGCACGGATTTCTTCTACCTTTCCTTTGCCGATAAACGTACGGTGTTCCGGGTGTGGGAGGCGTTGGGTAAAACGTTTTACGGTTTTCGCACCGGCGGTTTCGGCGAGAAACTCAAGTTCATCCATGTATTCGTGCGCCTGCGGCTCTGTCACATTGGGGGTGATAAGGCTCACCAAGACCGCGTGCTCAGTCTCTTTTTTAAGCCCGGAGGTTTTTTCTCCGAGCGTCCATTCTTTTGCCATGTAAATTGTGTGTGGGATATTGGGGTGTCAAGTGTAAACATCCTTCCTGTGTCCAAGTGCAATCACTTCGACTACAGTTGGTCGTCGTAAACATCATAAATGATTCTGTAGTTCCCTTTTTGGAGGTATTATTGGGTTTACAAAGGTAACCGAAAAAAAGCACCTTAGCTCAAGCAACCTGCTGCTCGCTTTCTATTTCCCGGGGACGGAACGGAGATTTGTCCAAATGTTCGCGGAACAAAGCCCCAAAATAGTACAGGCAAAGGTAAACGGCCAAGGCCCCGAGCGAGC
>JALHPW010000388.1 GCA_022842255.1 Saprospiraceae bacterium
TTGTCGGGGCCCCAAGCGGCCAACTCCCCTTGGGAGGGGCCAAGGAGCTGGAGCACGGCAAGGTCGTACCGAAGCCCCAGCTGGATGGCTTCCAGGGGTTCTGCCCCGGAATAGGTGATGGGGATGGTCAACACCTCCCCCTTTTTAGCCTTTGAGTTGGACCAGGAAACAGTGAAGGTTGGGCGTTCTGCAGGGCGGTTTGCCATGGCGGAATAGTTAACATCCCCGATTTTTATGGCCACAAAGTCTATCTCATTGGCGGCGTTGGCCACAGTATCCATATTTTCCAGACTTTCTAGAAATGGCAGGGCAAATGGGTCTGGGCTTGGAAAGGAATAAGATTTTTCTACAAACCGCCAGGAAGTGTTGTCGGACAAATTCGTATTAGTACCTAAGATTAATCTTCGAAACTCGACAATATCGAAAGTTGTAACCGTTTGGCTTTTGTTCGCATCAGCTGCAATATATTTATATGGAGAATCAAAAGGTAGAATGGCGTTAATGTGTTTATTGATTAACACCAAATCATAGGTGGTCACTCCATTGAGGGGATTGTCGTTTTTTACCGGTATCGTGAAATTTCCAGTCCGTTTAAACGACACACCTTGTATGGTCATCCCATTCGCAGTTTTGCACTGGTAGCCAGGGGCCTGTTGTGAGTGCCCGTTTTGGACCATAATAGCCCAAGTGAGCGCAATAGAAAGTACGGTGCGGGAAAGATGAAGTTGTTTCATTGTTAGAAGAATGGTAAGTGGAATACCTGCCATCCAGCGTGGTGCTGGCATGGGTCTGTGCGATACAAAAAGCTATGGGGAGCAGTGGATTAGGTCAAAAAATCACAAAAAGCGTCGTTTCGGATGACCGTAGGCCCACTGGGAGTGTGGCCTGGGTTCCTTTCGGTTTTTCCGCCATTGCCCTTTTTAGCTGCATGGGCGAAGGCGGATGGTCAAAGTTGGAGCAACCTCCTTCGCTCTAAAGAGCTTCGGCGGTCAAGCTAGGTTTTGCCAAGGCATAGCAAAATTAATCAAGCCTGGCTAAATTCCAAGTTTGGTCATCAATAAATTAACATTATGGCGTGAAATGGCGCGAAATGGCGCGAAATCCTACCGCAACAAAGTAACATCCCCCACCCGTTGCCCCACTAGCTCCCCACAAGTCACCTTAACGATGTACACGTACACATCCGAGGGCGCAGGCTGACCGTCAATCGTGCCATCCCAAAACGCATTGCCTTGGTTTTCATACACTTTCTCGCCCCAGCGGTCGTAGATTTCCAGACTGCTGATTACCTCGGAACCTTCGTGTGCCACCACGCGGAACACATCGTTGGCGCCATCTCCATTCGGGGTGAAAGCATTGGGTATCCGCAGACTGTCGGCCGAGCAGGGTGGGGCCATCACTACCCGGAACAATAACTCGCCCGGACAACCATCGATGCCCGCCACCGTCAACAAGTATTCGTAGTAACCCACAGAATCCGGCATGTACGTCACACTCGGACAATTCACACAGGGTGGGGTGGGGCTAGGCTCCCAGACATAAGTCACAAAGCCGCTGGGCCCATTCAAGGTGATGATTTGCCCGAATGTGCCAAATATCGTATCCACAGGCACCAATACAGGCGCCTGTTTTTCAATCACGTTTACCACATGCATACTGTCGCAGCCATGGATGCTGGATAAAACCTGCGTGTATTGTCCACTGCCCGTAAACAAGCTGTCAAATACCAGCAAGGAATCCCCAAAACAGAAAACCCGTTGTTCCTCGGTAATGGGATTGGGCCAGACCACCAAGGATTGCAATACGAGACTGTCGCATCCAAATACATTGTTCAGGTTCAATTGGTAGGTGCCGGGTGTATTCGTGATTACACCCAATACCTCAATGGGCTCATCCGCACAGGTGCTTAACCCAGTCAATTGCACCGTGTCGGCTTGAAATACCTGAATTTCGATGGAGTCTACCGCCGTACAACCATTTGAAAATGTGATGGTTACGTGGTATTGACCGCTGGTATTGGGCGTTAAGGTTTGAGTGGCCAAACCTGGGTCCTGAATGCCAGGCCCTTGCCAGTTGTAACCCGTTCCCACCGGCGAAGCGGATAGGGTAGTGGGGTCGCCCTTGCAAACGGAGGCGTTGTTCGACTCGATTTGGGCCACCGTGCCAAAAACAATATCGAAGCTATGTACCACCGTACAACCACTGGATGCTTCCGTCAACATCAAGGTATGCACCGTGTTGGGTGGGAGGTTCGGGTCGGGGGTGTACGTGGTGCTCGGGCAGTTTGTACAGGTAATCCCGTTGCTGGGCGACCAGTTATAGGTAAAGCCTGCCTGTGCTGGAACGCCTAAATCAACAGGACTTAAAGCGCAGAAAATCAAGGGCGTATGGGTCAGGGTTAAATTGTCGATCGGCAAAACCTGGTCACTGCAAATACAGTTGGCTTCTGAAGGCAGCACAATCAACAAATCGCACAACTGGGTGGAATCCAAGCCCGGCAATAAACCAGTCAATACAACGGAAGCCCCGGGCCCAATCGGAACGGAGGATTGCAAGGTGCCCAGCAGCAGATCATTGGCCGAAGCTGTGCCATCGCCGTCCAGGTCGCGCCATATTTGGGCGCTGGCCCCATTGGCCCCCGTCAGTCCAATGTTGTTTACCGTAACCGAACCAAAGATTTGCCCGTTTGTAATGGCCAAATTGGCATCGCTGATGGCCAATTGCGGGTGCTCGGGGTTGATGCTCCAACTGGCTTCCCCAGTGGCAATATACACAGCACAAGGAGCGCCCAGGCTTTGGCAAAACGCCTCGGTCCGCACACGGGTTTGGGCCAGCACAATCTGGTCGTTGCAGCCTGCGGTGGCACCAAATTGCACCTTGAACGTAAACTGGACTGTGCCACCACCCTGTAAAATCGGCAGGGGGAGCTGGAATCCCTGTGGGGTGATGGTAGGCGGACCCGCAGGGGCGTTTAAACCCGGGTTATACGAATTGATAAACAAGGAAACGCCCTGCGGCAAGGAAATATACACGCTGTCGCCAGCAGAAGGCGTGCCTAAAATGTTCATGTTAACGGCGAACTCCTGCGCGGCCCCGCAAGCGACCCCGGGGGCTCCAAGGGGCTGAATGCTGATTTGAACCCCGTAACTTGGGTTTAAGCCGTCCATGTTTATGGCCTCTCCGGGCTTGTTCAATACATTGGCCTGTCTGCCGCAAGGCTCCACCCCAGTGGTGCCATAAATAATGGGCGTATTGGCCACAAACCCACATTCTGCCAGGGTTTTGAATCGGATTCGGAAGCTGTTTGCTGGAAACAGGTTGAAGCCCGGCAGACCCGCTGTGGCCAGTGCTGGCAAAACTTCATTGATTTGCCACAAAAACAGATTGTTGGACAGCAAATTCGGATCCGCAATATTGACCCATGGCGCCCCATCGGGATACGATATTTGACAAGTTCCGGGCACGATTTGTAGCCCAGGCGGTAGTTTCACTGAGGCCTGCAAATCGTAGGCATACCCGATTTTGGCGTTGTAAATCTCAAATTCAAAATAGGCGGAGGTATCGCATAAGGTGATACTGGCGGGTTCCTGTAAAACATCCAATTCGAGTTCGGGGCGCTCCAGGTTCAGTTCTACCACAAAAGTGTCCCGTCCGCAGTCGGAGTCGGCCAGACTGGAAATAGGCGTACATCCCCAACCAAAGATCAGGAGTAAAGAATCGGTTTCACATGCGATGTTTTCGCCGGTCAAACGGAAATTCCGGGCATTGAAGCTGTTCAAATTGCCCAGGTTAAAGAGGCCATTTGTTCCTGCAACGGCTTGATTTTGAGGCATGTTGAACAATTCAAAATCTGTGGCCATACCAGAAGGCGACACCACTGCCATCCAGGTCGCGGGCGCGGGCGACACCAATAAATTACTCAAGGAAAACTCAATCTCAAAGGCTTTGGAGGGTTCGTACACGATGCTGTCCGGACTGAGCAGGGCTAGTTTAGGGGTATTCGAAAAGAAGCCAATATTGTTTTTTATGGAATCCAATAGGGTCATTTGGTCGCCGTTGAGGCAGCCTACAAAACTGGTTTCGATGTATTGTTTTGAGGTGTCTGGGCTGCTAAACAAGCAATTAGGCTTAAAACTCAGGTTCGTTCGCAGGGTAAAACCCTCGTCTACGGGCTGGGCAAAAGCTGGTGCAAAATCCAAGTCCAGGAAACCGGGGGTTTGCGAAAATGGCAAGAGCAGATTGCTCAAAAACGGCACACTGTCTTGAAGCGTGAGGTACTCCAACTTGGCAGTGTTCAATTCTAGTCCATCGGGAAGGGTCTGGCGGTAATCTGAAATCCATGCCAGCGGACGCACCTCCATCGGAAACAGGTTTTCCCGCGCAATCCGCATCGAATAGCGGAATTTTTTTACCTCCACAGAGGGCTCGCAAGGCTTGATACTGTGGGTGTTTGCCGAAAAAGTTTTTCGCCAGCCCGAGTATTGAAAATACTTGCGGGGTTGTTGGTTCCAGGCAAAAATATTGCCACCGCGGCTGCTGGCTGTTCGGAAACCTACCAAGGGCGGGTCGGGATTGTTGGAAGAACTGGGTTTGAAGTTTAAATCCAGTTTGAAGTCATTGAATATGAAAATGGAGTCGCCAAGTTCCAAGAAGGGTTTGGGCAAACACCCTTCGGCAAACATCTCCGGCAGCGAATACAAGAAGTAAAATTTCTCTGAAACGATGTCATCAATGGGTTCCAAGGGGAATGCATTCGGGTTCACGACCTGGAAATAGTTTTTGTCGTTTATATACACTTTGGCAGGCCAATCGCAGAACGCCTCTGTTCCATTGGCATATCGGACCCGGATTCGAGTGTTGATTAGTCGCACCTTGGTCGAATCCGCAAATTCGTTTTGCCCCGCAAGGGTTTGGAATATGTCATTGTCGTTGACCCCCATGTCACCACCTGCGATTTCATGCCAAATTGCCCGGGTGAGGGTATCCACCGTGACAGCAGAATCTACCACCGCACAATATTCTACGCGCAGGGTATCTCCTGCCAAGAAGCGGTCAAGGCGTGCCGTGCCAGTCGCCGCAGAGAGGGGCAAGTCGGCCTGTCGGTCATCGTCATTGTCCAGTAACCCCAAATTCAAGCGATAAGCATTCCACCAATCCTTCAAACCGGGTACAGGGATTATTGGGTCGAAATAGGTGGTGTCGCCAGGGTCTGAGGGCTCCAAGGGGTCACAGCTCAGATTAACCGCCAACAACCTGGAATCACAATCATTGATGGCACAAGCCTGGGTAGGGTTTAAGAATG
>JALHPW010000389.1 GCA_022842255.1 Saprospiraceae bacterium
GCTCTGCTTAGGGGAGTCAGACACCTTGGTTGCTACCACTACCCCAGCAGGCTCTACCGTCACTTGGTCGCCGCCGTTTTATTTGAACACCAGTACAGGATCGACCGTAATCACAACCCCCGACGAGTCTGTGACCTACGTGGCCACTTATGATATTGTCAGTGGGAATAGGACCTGTACCGTGTATGATTCCGTGCGGGTAAAAGTAGACTCCTTGCCCGATCAGAGCATTCGTCGGGTAATGGATAAAGAAGTGTACTGCCAGGGCGATACCATCTACTTTATTTCCAATACTTATGAGCCTGCCAGTTTCCCGGGTATCCAGCATGCTTGGTTGCCCCATGGCACCTTTTTGACGCCGGAGGAGAATTGGAACCTGGTCATTATTGCCAACGATACCTTTACCTACCAACGGGTCACCGAAATCGGGGGCTGTTTGGATACGGCAGAAGTGTACGTGCCGGTGTTCATCCCTCCAACGGTGACCGCCGTGGCAGACCCTGCGGTGGTTTGTCCTGGGGAATCCTCGCAAATCACGGTAACGGTCACACCCGGCAACCCAAGTTATGAATACGAGTGGGAGCAGATGACGGCCGGGTCGCTTTCTTGCGACGATTGCTTGACCCCAGTTGCGTCGCCTGCTCAAACAACCATGTACCAAATCGGTATCAAGGACTTGCCGTGCCCCGCCGGGACGAGTGTGGCCGTTTTTGTAGAGCAACTGCCCGTTCTGCAACTCGCTGACAATCCGGTAATTTGCTCCACTGGCTCGGTGGTGTTGAATACCAGCAACCAGACCGATGTCACCTACACCTGGACGCCGAGCACCTTCCTGGACAACCCCAATTCCCCGAATCCGGTAGCAAGCCCTACCCAAACCATCACTTACAATGTAGTGGCACAAGGGCCCAATTGTAGCTCCGAAGGCGAGGTGACGGTTACTTATTTCAATGCCAGCATCAACGCCGGACAAGACCAAATTATCTGCGAAGGCAATTCTGCCACCTTGACCGCTACTTCCACCGGCGACCCCGGCACGCTCGTGTGGTCGCCCTCAGGTGAAACCACCAATACAATAACCGTCAGCCCAACTACCCTGCAATCCTATGGCGTGACCTATTTTTACGGTCAGGGATGTGCCACTGTGGATGCCGTAACGGTGGATGTAATTCCATTGCCGGTGCTGAATTTGAACCCCAATACTTCTATTTGTTTGGGTGAATCGGTAGCGCTCACCTTGCCGCCAAATGGCCCTGGCACCTTCCAGTGGTCGCCTGCAACCTCGCTCAACAATCCGAACATCCCCAACCCGATCGCCACGCCTACCAGCACCATTACCTATACCGTGAATGCCAGCAACCAGAACTGCGCCACACAAGGTGAAGTCACGGTAACAGTTTCGAATGCCAATGTGAGCGTTGGTCCAGACCAGGACTTGTGCTTCGGCGAGAGCGTTACGTTGACCGCTACCGTAACAGGTACCCCTGCCGACAGTATTGTTTGGATGCCAGGGGGAATCGTCGCGCCAAGTATCACGGTATCGCCCGTAGTGACCACTACTTACACGGCAACCATTTATTACGGCGTCAATTGCAGTGATGCGGATGCGGTAACCTTGACGGTATTCCCACCTACTGTTTTTGATGTTATCGAAGCTACTCCCGACCCTGCCGACTCGATTTGTGAGGGAGCATCGGTCAAATTGCGGATTGAAATCGTCAATGGCGATGTTGAAAGCCTTCAATGGACTGCCAATGGGGTTCCAATTCCCGGCGCCAGCTTGGATTCGGTGGAAGTGACCCCACTGGGCAATACGGTAACCTACACGGTTATCGCCACAGACGGGAACGGTTGCACCACGGAATCGGATCCGGTGGTTTACAATACAAAACGTTGTTTTGAAATCCCCAACGCATTTACACCCAATGGTGATGGTGCCAATGATAGCTTTGGTCCTGTGTTACTCGGCGGGTCGGCGACCATTACCAAATTCAATATTTTCAACCGTTGGGGACAAAAGGTCTTTGAGGCTTCGGGGGAGAAAACAGCGTGGGACGGCCGAACGGACGACAAAGCTGCGCCCAGCGACGTCTATGTGTACCACATGGTGGTTCGATTTGGGAATGGGGAGGAGCAAGAATACCATGGGGAAGTGACCTTATTGCGATAGAGGCCATGGCTGTTATTCGTCCGTTTGCGCTTGCCAAGCAAATTGCGGCCGTGCCTTTCCATTTTGTGCACCACCAATGGAAGCACGAAGCGGTTAGCAAGCCTGAAAAGCATAAATTTGGTACGCATTCGCGCCAATATTTGATGTTTTGGTTGCCTCCAAAAGGTGTACCGGAACGGAACAGCGTGGTGGTTTTTTACCACGGTGGGGGTTGGAGGCTGGGTTGGCCAGACCAATTCCCCACCGTGGCAGATTGGTTTTTGCGGCGAGGGTATCCAGTCGTCATGCCGGCCTACCGCTTGCTCCCTAGGTACCATTTTCCAAACATGCGCGAGGACCTGAACCTGGCTATGGGCAAAATCTTGGAATTGATGGA
Organism: Saprospiraceae bacterium; assembly: GCA_022842255.1. Lineage (GTDB taxonomy): Bacteria > Bacteroidota > Bacteroidia > Chitinophagales > Saprospiraceae > M3007. The sequence continues at coordinate 2,547 of JALHPW010000389.1, forward strand.
CATCCATGGTTTGGCTCAAAAAAAACTATTGATAGCGGGGATGTCAGCTGGTGCTACACTGGCAGCACATTTGATTTTCAACCGACTAGAATTGGTGCAATTTTCCAAGACCTCAGCGAGTTTTTCCGGCTTCCTTTCCTTTGGTGGGCCCTTAGATCTGAGCCAAATGCCCAATGTAGCCCAGGTTCGAAATTTTGCCGGCGGAACTTTCAACAGTGAGGCATTCAAAAAGGCAAATCCCATGACTTGGCTTGAAAAGGAAGAGCGTATTCCAGCCTTGTTTGTCCATGGCACGGATGATGCGATTGTACCGTTTGCTAGTTCGGCGCATTTTTACCAAGCATATCTAGGCCCAAAAACCTTGCACCCAATTCCGGATGGGTCGCACCTCGACTCCTTGAGGTTTGCTTTGGATGATTGGCAAACGGCAGAAGTAGTTGAGCAATGGCTTTTGAGGTATGAGGTATGAACTTTGAGGTATGATCGGAATTTGGCAGTTTGATGTGGATTCGGGATTACCTTTGCAGAAATGCTAGATTGTCCAAATACTCCTGCCATGCCGAAAACGATGAGAATTACATTATCCTTTTTATGGATTTGGGTGGTATTCCAGCCGCTTTTTGCGCAAAATGCCGCAAATTGGGAATTTAAGGGAGACAAAGATGGGGTTAAGATTTTCCATCAGAAAACGCCCGGGCTCCTGCACATCAAATTGACTACCTCGGTCAAAGTCCCACTTGCAGGCATTGCCGCGCTATTTGCCGACGTGGACAACTACAAGGCATGGGGATACAAAATCAGTGAATCGAGGCTGCTGCGACGCGTATCGGAAACTGAACTTTGGTATTATGCCAAATACGATTTCCCTTGGCCTTTGGACGACCGAGACATCATTTTACACAGTAAAATGGAGCAAGACCCCGTCACACGAAGGATTCGAATCACCAATACCCCCTACCCTTCCTATCTTCCTGAGATTAAGGGAGTGGAAAGGATAAAAAACACCACCACCAAGTGGCTTTTTATACCCAGCGACGGCGGTTGGGTGTATGTTGAACAACAAATTGCCACGGATTCGGCTGAAGGGGTGCCGGATTGGCTGGTCAAATTAACCGCAGACACGGGTCCGCGGGAAACTGCCAAATCTGTCCGAAAAATCTTGCAGCAGGAAAAATATCAAACCCAGCGCTTGGCCCACATTAAGGAGTAGAAACCTTCAACTTAACCAACCAATCCGTTTGCGTGCCGAAAATTTCGAACCCGCATCGTTCATAAAAGCGCAGGGCAGGTGGGTTTTCTTGCCAGACACTGAGCCATAGCCATGCTGCGCCGACGTTTTTAGCCTGAATTTGAGCAAAATCAAGCAGTTTTTCGCCAATCCTTCTACCCTGGAAGGCGGGTTCAACGTACAATCGCTCTACTTGCACCGTTTGGGTGCTTCCCAATTCTGGAGCGTGCCGATCAAAGTTTAATTTGAGATACGCGGCCAAGGTGTCTCCCTCGTGATAAAACCAAAATTGTGCATGCGGGTGCTCCAGTTCCTGCTTGAACCGCTCTGTTGAAAACGCCTGCGCACAATAGGCTTCAAAGCGCGCAGGGTCGTTCGATGCCTGAAACGCTGCACGAAAAGTATACTCGGCAAAGGCGCGCAAGTTTTCCAGGTCTGAACTTTGTACGCGGGAAATCTGCATAGAAGTTTAGGGTTTGGGGTGTTAGGGATTAGAGTTTAGGGTTTAGGATGTTAAGGCCAACCGACCCATTACGCTAAACCCTAAACTTACTAAAACCTAAACATCCTCACTTGATCAACCGTACATTCCGAGCAATCGGTTCACCCCTGTCATTTTTACTCAGCGTGAACTCTACCAAATCGCCTTCGCGGAGGTCGTTGAAATCAGTGTCGATCAGGAAAGAGAAGTGAAAGAATAGGTTGTTTGTTTGTGGATAGTTCACAAATCCGTACCCGTCTTTCAAGCTAAAAATCGTACTGCGCTTGGATTCCCCGTCTTCCTCAACGAGCACCGTCTCCTCGGCTTCTGCCGGACTGGCTACCAGGTTGCGTTTGCGTTCCACAAAAAGTCGGTTAACCGGGAATTGTGGGTCATTGTCCTCAGAAATGACATCCTGCATGGCCAATGGGTAGGTAACTTCTTCCCACAAAGCTTGTGAGGTGACCGTACTGCGACGTCTGCCTTCCTCGTCATAAAAATCATAGTCCCAGGCAAAGAGCATCACCCGGACACCCAAGGTGTGGAGTTTGCGCACCAGTGGCACGAAATCGGTGTCGGACGCAATCAAAACCAGCACATCAAACTGTTTGTGCAAGGCCAATTCAAAGGCCTCCAGGGCCATCCAGACGTCAATACCACGCTCCTGCCTTTGTCCATGAAAGGTAGTGCGGACGGGGAGGTAGTGCGTTGTGACTCCTTCCATCATCAGGATATCATCAAAAAGACGGTCGTAAAAAAGGCGATTCCCTTCATTACTAGCTTCCTGCGCCGAAAGTCTGCCCCGAAAATAGTGGGCATCCACAATTTGGCAGAGGTGCATGTCCTTTTGTTCTTCCTCCGCTATTTTGTGCCGGATGAACTCGTGTAAACCAGCGATACTGATACGCCCGCGGCGTTCATGGTGGTAAGCATAGTAATTGGAAACGTGGAGAAAATAATTGCCGTCGTAAAAAACCCCTATTCGGGTCAACTTCTTTTGATTATCAGACATTTTGCTTGAAAAGTAATGAACTAATTTTACTAA
>JALHPW010000390.1 GCA_022842255.1 Saprospiraceae bacterium
TGTCCAGCCATGGATGTTAAAAATGCCTGCAACAGTTTCGTGAGCGGAATGATGACGGCCAGTAGCCTCATTGCAGCTGGAATTTGTTCTAATGCGTTGATTGTCAGCGGAGAAAAACCCAGTGATGCCATTCGTTTCGATTTTGACCATGTAGCACAACTCAGCCCCTACCTCGCAGGATTTACCTTTGGCGATGCCGGGGCAGCTGTACTCCTCTCGGCTTCTGATGACGAAAGTGGCTTTCATTTTCAACGCTTGATGACCCGTGGAGAGCACTGGGAACTGTGTACGGTCAAAGGCGGCGGTTCACTTTTCCCCCAGGACGCGGAACAAAACTACTTCGAAGGCCGGATGGTGGAGCTTAAGGAGGTGCTGGCCGCTGAAGCGCGTCGGTTTTTCAAAACTTGTTTACAGGAAGCGAATTGGCAACCGGGCGAAATCCAGCATTTGTTCACGCACCAAGTGTCTACCAGTTCCCTGGATACCATTGCCGAACTCACGGGGGTGCCGTCCAGCCGAATAGAACCCGTTTTCCAGCATTTTGGGAATACGGTTTCTGCCTCCATCCCGCTCGCCATGTACCTGCGCTTGCAGCGAGGGGAAATTAAAAGGGGCGACAAAATTGCACTGCTTGGGTTGGCTGCTGGGGTGAGTGTTTCTGTGCAGTTGATGGTTTGGTAGCGGTTTCACGCTTCGACGCTACGTTTATTTCACGCAACGCCGCTACGACGCAACGTGAACCTACCCCTCTAAACGTTGCGTCGTAGCGCCGTTGCGTGACAAATACCCCTATAAAACGTAGCGGCGTTGCGTGAAATAAACGTAGCGCCCCTTACCTCAAAACCTGCAACCACCCACTAAGTTTTCCGCCATTCCCACCAAGTTCAATTAGATAGAAATAGGTGCCATCGGGCAGGTCTTTTCCGTCCCATTGACCGTTCCAGGCATTGGTGTTGGTATACCCGTTTTGTTCAAAAACAAGATTCCCCCAACGGTTGAACACTTGTACCGTATTGTCCGGGAATTGCTCGATACCAAGGATTTGCCAAGTGTCATTCCGACCGTCGCCATTAGGCGATATTCCTTTGAAAACCAATATTTTATCGCAAGAAATGGTCACTTTGATACTCGCTACCGATTGCGCTCCGAAACCATCGGTAATGCGGTAACTAAACGAATCCACACCGCATACACCCGAATTAGGCGTGTAGGAAACAAGGCCATTTGCGGCATTGTATGTGAAGGTGCCAAGGCTGGGAGCACTTAAGAACTCCACATCGGAAAGCCCGCCCAAATTGCCCACAATCCCGCCCACGATGTCGTTGTCGATGATGTTGAAATCCAGTGATTCGTTTTTCAAGGTGAACACCACATCTGGTACCGCGAGCAGGCTATCGGTTGGGGTGGCCGTTACATTCACCTGTAAAATGTAGTTGGCACATTCGCCTGTGTTATTACAAAGTTGAATACAGAGCGTATCGGCCCCCAAGCCCTGGCCAGTGAGTTGGACGCACCACTGTTGCGTGTTGAACTGGTAGGTAAGTGGTCCGCCCCCAGCATCATCGCTGCAAATATTGCTGATGCTGGTAATTGGGCTGGGCACAAAACTGGTATCCAGACAAAAGCTCACGGTGCTGCCCAGTGGGACATTGACCGGGATGGTTTGTTCGTTCAACACATTTTTGCATTCCGCATAAAAATCTACGTTCCACTCACAAGTCGTTGTGGTATTGCGGAAATACAATTGGTGAAGCCCGGTATCCAGCATCATTCCGACAAAATTGCCGCATAAAGTATAGTTGAAAAAGGGTTGGCCGTTGTCGGTGATGACATATTGACCCAATTCCATATTGGGGATATTGGTGCAAAAGACGGTGTCCACATCACAGTTGGAGACATTCCATCGCACATTATCCAGGGCTACCACCGGATAGCTGTGAATGGGCGCACAATCAAAACAAACCACATCCACGGCCACGGTATCGGTGCAAGCCGTCTGCACGTTTCGGAGGATTACCTGGTGAAAGCCCGGGGCAAAGCGCAGCTCCGTTCCTAGAGGCACCAGCAGGGAGGTTGGGTTGTAAACGGCCGCACTACCGCTGGCAGATTTTATCTTCAATGGGCCATAAGTATTGGCCAAATCACCGCCGCGAATAAACCCGACCCCCTGAGCCGTCCATCCAATGGGGGCAGCATCCAGCAGGTTCATCAATTCTACCAAGCCATTGAAATTCAGGAAATTACCGATGAGGTTCTGTCCGTTTATTTTCCATTCCGTCAATTCATAAGGCCCCCCACCGGGTGGCAAAACGCTTACATTATAACTCAAGATAGAGTCGTTGTTACATCCAGTATACCCAGTATTGTAAAGCGCTCCATTGTCGATAATGGTGTAATTCACAATGTCGTCAAAAGGAATCGGCACACAAGTATTGGCCACCCCACCACAGTCGGTGGTAATCAAATGAAGGGTGTCGGCAAGGTTTACCGCACTCGAGCAATCGGTTTGGGGAAGTACGGTAGGGAAATAAGAGATGATATGGCATCTATCGGTAAGGGTGTCGAATACGCCCACGCGTATTTCATCGACATTAAAACCGGGGGCCTGGTTTGCGAAAAAAGCCAGACAGGCGCTGCTGTTGTCGATCGTGTATTCACCAAAAACATCGCTGGTTCCACTCAAGCCGGGTCGGCCCAATTGCAAAATATGGATGTTTGAAAAGGTGGGCGGTATCGTGCCGCAGGCGGTTGCGGAATTGCTAACCTGGACCGAAAAGAACACCGATTGCTTACTCGGTTGTTGTTGCGTAATACTAACGATTAGGCAAAGGGTGTCTTTCAACCCAATCTGTGGCGCTGTGCTGATGATGCAAATCGTGTCTACCGCAAAACCCGGAGTGAGACCAGCTGAATAGGCCAGGCAGCCATCCGGATTCAGGGCCCAACTGCCAAATCCTGAGTTCCCAGAAGTATTGCCCCCCAAAATGGTATACGTAGTAGCGCCTGTAGCGAGCCCGACGGGGGGCGGCACACAAAATACTTCAGTGGTATTCACGCCCAACACCATGTGTGCCGCTGTGGAATTGTTACAATTGGGTTTAACAAAAACGGTATCCAGCTGAAAAGGGCAAAAAAGGGAGTCGTAAATCAAAGCAGAATAGCGCCCTGCCCGCAGGTTGGTTCGGTCTTCCGGGTTGTCGTCCCCAGCCAAATCTGCCCAGTTTATGACGTAGGGTGCTCCATTTCCCCCCGAAATGTTCAGGGCAATTTGCCCACCTTCTGTGCAGGTCTCGGGTATCACGCTGACCTGTGCCGCGATGGGCGGTGGTTCGTTGATGGTAAAGTTCTGAGCGGGCAAAGTGCATCCATCGGCGTCGGCGATTTGCAGGATATAATTGCCTGCTGGCAGACTTCCGGGCGAATAGCTTGCCCCGCCGGAATCTTTTAGGGTGAACACGTAGGGAAGTTCAAAATTTTGGCCTGCGGTAATGCTAAATTCCACAAACCCAGTGGCTTGACCGGTACATCGTGCGTCGTGTGGTGTGACGTTTACGGTACCTGTGACTTGCAAATCTTGGATGACAAAATTGGTGGAACCAGTGCAGCCAGTTGCGAGGTCCAGCACCTGCACCGTATAGTTGCCAGGGGCGAGGTTACTGTATTGCGGACCGGGTCCGGGGCTGTACGAGTACTGCCCAGAGCCCCCTGTCACGATGACTAGGGCCCGACCATTGTTCATGCCGCATTTGGAGTTTTTTTGTACTAAGGTGTTGACTGTCAGACTATTAAAGTCTTTTGGCACGAAATATTTAAAAACGGAGTAACAGCCATTGTTCGGATTGGTGACGGTTACATAATAATTTTTGCTTTCCAGTCCGGTTACGGTCGAGCCAAAGGAGCCATTGCTCCAATTGAATAGAAAAGTGGTCGGGGTGAGCGAAATGGAACCGTTGTTGGCCTGGCATTGAGCGGGGTTGATGGTGGCTTGTACCTGTGGGCCATTGCTGTTGTTGACCAAAATAACCGTATCCAGGGTACAGTTGGGGTTGCTGATCCGTTCGATGTGTACCTGATAGGTACCGGCAGCCAGTCCGAGTGCGATGTTGGAACTTGACACGTTGGGTGTCCAATCAAAGCTGTAGGCCCCGAGCCCCCCGCCAGGCGTTATGATAATGCTACCCGTAGTGTTGCCACATTGGGTGTTGGAGACGACTACCGAATTAAGGGTAATCGGGTTTGGGCAGTTTTGGGCAGATGCAAAAAAGGGCAAACAAAGCGCCCAAAAAAGAAGTGTGTGTTTTATGTTCATCGAAATATCGGTTTGGGTAAAGCCAGATTGACCCTCCAAGCACCAAAAGAGTGCCATATTTTTATTATTTAATTTGGCGGCATAAAAAATTGAAAATCAATTTTTTATGAAATGTTGATTAAGAATAAAACTCCGACAAACCTTTAAAAATGTCCTTTTTACAAACGGGTTCTGCGCCTACTTTTGTGCTGCAAACAACATTAATCAACACAAAATCTGCCGCCCATGGACAAGAACGCGAAAATTGATTTCCTCAAAAAGCTGCCGATGTTCGTCTCCTTGGACGAAAACGAATTGGCGCAACTCGCCGAATGTGCGCAATATCGCATTGCACCACGTTACCACTTCGTATTTGTACCCGATGAGGCGGCCGAACACCTTTACTTTTTGGTGAAAGGCCGTATCAAAACAGGTACATTCTCCAGCGAAGGTCGGGAGATTATCAAAGAATTGATTTCTCCGGAGGCATTGTTTGGCGATTTGGCGCTTGCTGGCGAAGAAATGCGCAGCGAATTTGCCCAAAGCCTGCACGATGGAGCCGAATATCTCGCCATCAAATTGCTTGATTTCAAAAAACTGATGGTCGAAAACCAGCGGATTGTATTCGCTTGTATGCAGCATATTTCCCAACGGCTTCAACGCGTTGAAGAACGCCTCGCCAACCTCGTTGTGAAAGATGCCCGCGAGCGCATCATCGAGTTTTTGCAGGAAACCGCCACCCGTGAAGGCCGTCGTGTAGGTTTTGAAACCCTTGTAAAACATCACCTGACCCAGCAGGAAATAGCCAGTCTCACGGGCACCAGCCGACAAACGGTCACCTCCGTTTTCAACGAGCTCAAACGCTCCAACCTTATCTATTTTAATCGAAACAGCATCTTGATTCGAGATGTTGATAAGCTTGCGTAGGTTGGGATACTTGGATATTGAGCTATTTTCCGATGGCAAATATCCCAATTTTCAAGCACAAGAATTACGCTGCAAGTTT
>JALHPW010000391.1 GCA_022842255.1 Saprospiraceae bacterium
GGTCAAATTAGCAAAACCGAACAGGCCGCACACCAGATTGCCATGAACCTGGTTTCGGTCTCCTACGTCACCATCATGGGGGTTTCGACAGCGGGGATGATCCGCGTGGGACAAGCCCTGGCCTACAAAAGTCGCGTACGGGTCTGGATGGCAGGGGTGGCCACCATTGCCTTGTCGCTGCTCATCATGCTGCTGCCCACGGGGTCGTACATCCTGTTTCCGGGGAGCTTCGTCAGGCTCTACATCGATGACCCTGCGGTAATTTCCCTGGCCATTACGCTCGTCTTTTTTGCCGGACTTTTTCAATTGGCCGATGCCATGCAGCTCGCCAGCATTTCGCTGCTGCGCTCGCTCAACGACGTGATGCGGCCTTCCATTATCTCCTTTGTGGCCTTTTGGCTGATTGGTTTGCCGATTGGCTACTGGCTTGCCGTGCACCAGGGTTGGAACGCCAAAGGCATCTGGGTGGGGTATTTGATCGCGTTGATTGTCCAAGCGAGTTTGTTTATGCGGCGGTTTTTTAAGTTAGCGGGCAGGATATGAGGTGATGAAGTGATGAAGTGATAGCGTGATGAAGTGATAGGGAGACGGCGCGAATCAAAAATCACTTCATCACGCTATCACTTCATCACCATTCCATCACCTAATTCCCTTTCTTTGCACCATGCAAGCAGAAATCAGAACCGTGATTGTGACCCGATACGTGACTCCTTTACGGGAAGGCGGTTCGCTTCCGGCCATTGTAGAAGCCGACGATGGCTTTTTATACGTATTGAAATTTAGAGGCGCGGGTCAGGGCATCAAAGCACTGATTGCCGAGTTGATTGGCGGCGAAATGGCCCGAATCATGGGTTTAAAACTTCCAGAACTTGTTTTTGCGGAACTAAACGAGGCATACGGGCGTGCGGAAGCGGATGAGGAAATCCAGGATCTGCTGAAGTTCAGCACGGGCTTGAACCTGGGCATGTCTTACCTCTCCGGCGCGGTCACCTACGACCCCGCTGTGGTTAAGCCCGACGCACTCCTGGCGTCCAAAATTGTATGGCTGGATGCATTTTTGATGAACGTAGACCGGACCGCGCGCAATACCAACATGCTGCTTTGGCATCAGGACCTTTGGCTGATCGACCATGGCGCATCCTTGTATTTTCATCACAACTGGGAAAACTGGCGGGAGCAAAGCACCAAGCCTTTTGTCCAAATCAAAGACCATGTGCTGTTGCGGCAGGCTTCGGCAATTGAGGAGGTGGACCAATCCATGAAAAAACTGTTGAATAAGGAAGTCATTGATGCAATCGTTGGCTTGATTCCGGAAGATTGGATCGTGGCCACCTTTCCCGAAAATGCCGAAACGGTTAGAAACACCTACGCTGAATTCCTGAAGATACGTCTTGAATCCAGCGAAACATTTGTAAAACAGGCCGTGTATGCAAGATCTTCGATTGTTTGAATACGCCGTGATCCGAATTGTACCCCGGCCCGAGCGCGAAGAATTTGTCAATGCCGGGGTGATTTTGCTATGTCCGAGCAAAAAATTCCTGGGCATACGCGCGCATTTGCCCGAGGCAAAACTACAGGCGCTCGACCCAAACCTAAACCTGGAAGAAGTCGGCATGCACCTCCAAGCCTTTGAAGCAATTTGCTGCGGAAAAACCCCGGATTCGCCCATCGCGCAACTGGACAATGCTTCCCGCTTTCGCTGGCTCACCGCAACGCGCAGTACCATCATGCAAACCTCCAAAGTGCATCCGGGACTTTGTGAAGACCCGGAGCTTACTTTGGAGAAGTTGTTTAGGGAATTGGTGGATTAGGGGGCTCCCCACCTCCCTCAAATCTTAACAAAAGGCAATACCGCTGCCCGTCCTTCCATACGCAACTGCAACACATATTGCCCTTTGGGGAACTGTTCGACCTTTTGACTGAGCGTCGCATTGATTTGCTCAAGTGTCCCGTTTGTTTCAAACATATTTTGCCCCAATACATTGACAATCAAAATGTTAGCCACCTCTGCTGTTTCATTGTCCGCTAAAATGGAAAGCTGGGTGGAGGCAGGGTTTGGGGAAAGTTTAAACGCGGGTTGCGCTTCGATTTCCGCGGTACCTACACTGGACGCAAGTTCAAAAGCCCAAATATCCTGTGAGCCTTTGCTACACGTGACATCCCCGGCAATGCCTTCCGAGGAGCCAATGGCAAAAACACCTCCCGAGGAAATGGGGGCCGCGTAAAAAATTTGCGTCCCGTTTCCGGTTCCATAGGTGGCCGCCCAGCGGATGTCAAGATTTGCCTTCAACAGCACCAACCAGCCATTACCCGCTGCACTGCCAGGGTCGGAGGCTACATCCCCGTCCGTTGATCTCGTATTACCCGTCACCAGCAAGTCGCCATTGGGCGCAAGCTCCAGCCCGCCAGGCTCCTCCGCCTGCGAACCACCCAGACAACGTTGGCTCAATAAATTCCCGTTGGCGTCGGTCCGGAACACCCAAATGTCTCGGAAGCCCTGAAAACCACCTACTTGGCCATTCGTGGATTGTGTACTGGCAAGTACGACATACTCGCCATTTGTTTTTTGACGCACCATAACGCCCCGGTCAATGCTGTTGCCACCAAAAGTTTTTGCCCAGAGGATATTCCCGTTCAGGTCAATCTTCATCAGCACCACATCGTTCGAGCCGTGGGTGGCGGGGAAATGCCCGTCGGTGGAGCTTGTTTCTCCGAGCACAATGAAGTGACCGTCAATGGTTTTCCAAAGGTCCAGGCAGCGGTCCAGGCCCGTTCCGCCAAATGTTTTTTTCCAGATTACGTTGCCGTTTTCATCAAAACGCGCCAAAAACATATCAGACTGTCCGCCCAAAAAACCGGCAATGTCGCCATCGTTTGAGGCCGTTTCGCCGCCAGCCAAATAGCCGCCCGATGCGATGGGCCATACGGCTTCGAACAAATCGCACTGGGCCCCGCCCAGGAGTTTTGCCCAGGCCAGGTTGCCATTGGGGGCCACTTTGGCAATAAAAGCATCACAGGATCCTTTGTTTAGGCCGGCGAAATCCCCGTCGTTTGAATTCGCTTGGCCTACCGCCACAATGCCCCCTTCCGGCGATGCTGCGCCTGCGATGGCAAAATCAAAGTCGCTTCCCCCGATGCAGCGCTGAAAATCGAGCGCGCCAGTAGCGTTGGTTTTTACCACCCAAGCGTCCGCACTATTGTTGTGTAGTCCGTTTACATCTCCGTTGTTGGAGCTGGTGATGCCGCCAAAAATCCGCGAGCCATTGGGCAGGATTTCGGCCCAGGAACCCGTTTCGATTTGACTCCCGCCATAGCAGAATTGATTGGAAATAGTGGGCTGTGCAAGGGCTTGGAACGCCAGGAACAGGGGCAGTAGGAACAGGAATGGTCTGTTTTTCATGTTTTTGCAAAAATTTGGATTGAACGAATGCGTTGACTGTTATCAAACCATTTGTTCAGTTTTTTGCAAAAACCTAATGTCAAAAACGATGGGCCATCTACAATTTAAATTTGGACAATAGGCTGCATTTGTTCAAAACGCCCCTTGCATGGCGGCAAGAAACCCCCGACTTTTGTTGTGGAAACAGCGCTATTGTGTGTCTGAAATGCATTCACTGGGTCAAACCTACATTTTTAAACCATGCCTGAAACTACCGTCAACACCGAACAAGAACAGTTCTACCACGGCACAAAGGCCAACCTGAAGCCCGGAGACTTGATTGTACCTGGCTTTAATTCAAACTACGGCCAAAGAAAAAATGCGAAGTATGTTTATCTGACCGCAACCTTAGACGCTGCGATTTGGGGCGCCGAACTCGCTGTAGGCGACGAACCCGGCAGGATTTATCTTGTGGAGCCAACTGGCCCGTTTGAAGATGACCCCAACTTGACGGACAAGAAGTTCCCGGGCAATCCCACAAAATCGTACCGCACACAGGAGCCCCTTCGTGTTGTTGGGGAGTTAATGGATTGGCAGGGACATTCCCCGGAGCAACTTAAAGCCATGAAAGACAACCTGGAACGTTTGAAGGCACTTGGTATTGAAGCCATTGAAGATTGAAAACTTATCAACCAAGTTATATATGATTAAAGGCAAGATTTACACCCTGATTTTTACGGCAACCCTATCCTTGGCATCTTGCTCTGGACAAATAACCAACGAACAGAACTCAAAAAGAACACTTGTTGAAGTTGATACGGCCCAAGCAGACCTTGCAAAAGCAAAAAACCAAGGGTTATTAAAAATATATAGCCAAGCCATCTCTGATTACATAACAGAAGTCCACAAGCAAAATTTAATCGTATTGGACACCCTGTTCTTTGGGAAACGCAACAACGGACAGCCCGATGATTTTCCGGATATTACCTTGCCAGAGAGCATCCAAAGCGTCAACATCCAGCTGATAGATCCAGAGCTGGGGAAAAAACTACAGGACGAGAAAAAATCACGGGTTTATATCAATTTGATGGGTTGGGTGGACGATCAGCAGGCGAGCTTTATTTTTGTAACCTTTTCCAATGGGTTCGAGCATAAGTTTGATTATCATGTTGAATACCAATACCATTCGGAGCAAAAGGATTATGCATTAACGGCATCACGAATCGAAGTATTCAGCAAGTAGCAAGCCGCTATTTATTCCTGCCCAGCACGTCGAAATTTCCCATTTTTGCCGCCGAATATGAAACGAATCATCATCGCCATCGACGGCCTTTCTTCTTGCGGCAAAAGCACCCTGGCCAAAGCCCTCGCCAAATCGCTCCACTACGCTTACCTCGACTCTGGGGCGATGTATCGCGCCGTGACGCTCTACTTTTTGGAGAACAAGGTGGACTACGAAAATCCCGAGGCGGTGGCCGATGCCTTGCAACACATAGAAATCCATTTCGAACGCATTGAGGGACAAAACCGCACCTTCCTCAACGGGCGCGATGTAGAACACGACATCCGGGAAATGAGCGTCAGCAATCACGTAAGTCCCGTTTCGGCCATTTCTGCAGTGCGCCGGGCAATGGTTGCGCAACAACAGGCCATGGGAAAACGCCGACACATCGTGGCCGACGGACGAGACATCGGCACCGTAGTATTCCCCGACGCCGAACTCAAAATTTTCCTCATCGCAGATGCAGATGTGCGCACCAGTCGGCGACACCTCGAACTGGCCGCCAAAGGGATTGATGCGGAATGGGAGGAAATCCAGCGCAACCTGCTCGAACGCGACCGCATCGATTCGGGTCGCGCCGACAGTCCGCTCCGCAAAGCCGACGATGCCATTGTGATTGACAACACTTTGCT
>JALHPW010000392.1 GCA_022842255.1 Saprospiraceae bacterium
GAATGGGTTACCCGATAGCACTTTCGGTCAGAATGGATGGGTGGCCCACAGCTTCTCCCCGGTAGAAATAATCGCATTGCCCAATGGCAGAATTATTGTTGCGGGTGACAGAACCAATGACCCCGTAGAGGGCATAGTTGTCAGAGTATACCAAGCCGATGGGACTCTTGATTCCACTTTTTCACAAGATGGAATCTTCAGCTACCTCTCTCCTACCACCTTCAACAAGCTCAGTTCCGCTAAAGTCCAACCAGATGGCAAAATTCTGTTGGCAGGTATTGCCGAAATATTCGATTCAACTAAGTTGTTTCTTTTCCGCCTTACCGAAAATGGAACTTTCGATCAAACATTTGGCAACAACGGGTTTATCATAGAATCAATAAATCAATATGATGGGGCTTGTGGACTGGCCGTCCAGCCAGATGGAAAAATCATCCTGACCGGTTCTTCATTACATCTGGGACAACAACGGACAGGAGTGATATTACGATACTTGCCAGATGGCACACGAGACCCATCTTTTGGTGTCGGCGGCCTTCGCATAACCCCTGAGTTTTCAAGGGCAATGGATGTGTTGGTCAGACCATCAGGGGAAACCTTGATCTTAGGTGAATTCTTCACCGTCATTACTTTTACTGAGGACACCTCTGAGGTTTCTTTGCTGATGTTGCGACCTGATGGAACACGGGATTCCACTTTCGGTGATCACGGGATTTTTAAATTACCAATGATTAGTTCCTGGTTCGGGGCTATGGCTATGGTTCCGCTGGCCGACAATAAAGTAGCCATCGGCAGGCTCAGTTATCTAGAAAAGAAGCCAGTTATCATCCAACAGGTCATCTTGAATCTCAACGTCGGCACTTTAAATCCGGCATTCGGGCTCCAAGAGCGCGCTCTTATATACCCCAACCCTATTGCCGAGCAATTTACCCTTCGTTTTGCTCTGCATTCCCCCGAAAAGGTCACCATTGACCTTTTCGACATGACCGGGAAACTAATAAAACGCCTGGCTCAGGAACAACTTTTCGTTGCCGGAGAACACAACGAGTCATTCTCCATTGGGCAAGAAATGCCTTCCGGGAATTACATCTTGGCCATTTCACTCCAGGGAAAAACGGTATCTAACGTACAAATCGTGAAAAAATAAGCAAGAGAAAACCCGTTTTGCGACTTAAAATCGCAAGATGGGTTTGTTATTTTCACGCCCGCTTTCGGTAAGTCCAAACTGCCAACGCATTCACGGTAGCTGCATACCCCAGCACTGTGTAAAAATTGGTTTTTATGTCCTCAAAACCGGCACCCTTCAAAAGTACAAGCCGCATAAATTCTACGAAATAAGACACCGGGTTGAGTTTGTTCAGCCATTGCGCCCATTCCGGCATACTGCTCGCGGGGGTGAAAAGCCCGCTCATCAGGATAAAAATGATGAGGAAAAACCAGGCGGTGAACATGGCCTGTTGCTGCGAATCAGCAAAATTGGAAATCAGGAAACCAAGCCCCATCATGCATGGCGTAAACAAGGCAGTATAGGCAAAAACCAACCCCAGGCTGCCCAACATCGGCGTGTCGAACACCAATTTCCCTACCGTAAGCCCGATGGTCATCATCACCAGGGAGAGCAGCCAGAAGGGCAAGAGCTTGCCGAGGATGAACTGCCATTTTTTTACCGGCGTAACATTCAACTGCTCTATGGTACCGATTTCACGCTCCCGAACGATGTTGAGTCCAGTAAGAAAGCAGATGATGAGCGAAACGATGGTCCCCAAAATGCCCGGCACCATAAAGGTTTTGTAGTCGAGTCGAGGGTTGTACCAATTGCTGTAGACGGTGGACGGTGCATGGTTCACGGTGGACGGTGTATTCTCTTCCACCATTTCCAAATTGAAATCCCGGATGATACTTTGCGCATATCCCATGCCCAGGCCAGCTTTGGTGGCGTTGATGGCATTGGCATTGAGCGAAAGTGCGGCGGTGTTTTCCCGGACCAGGTCGCGCTCGAAGTTCAGCGGGATTTCCATGATCAGGTCGGCCCGGTCGTCGCTCATTTGGTGGTCTGCCATGGCCGCGGTGGGCAACTGGTTGATTTTGAAATACCCGGATGCGCCCATTTTTGCCACCAATTGCCGCGAAGCGGGCGAATGGTCGTGGTCGACCACCGCGAGCGCCAGGTTTTTGACCTCGTAATTGGCCGCGAAGGAGAGCAGGAGTGTTTGAACCACTGGCATCACCAGCAGCAGGGGCAGCATGGTTTTGTTGCGGAAGATTTGGAGAAATTCCTTTTGGACGAGAAAGAGGACGGTGCGCATGGGTGAAACAAAATAGGGCGGTTGGGGGACCTTTGGATTTCAGCCACAAAGGTGCATAAATCAGATGGTTTAACCAAATGGTTAAATATAGATTTGACACAGAAAACTTGAAAACTCAAACTTGACTAAGAGCAACCCTCTTAAAATTTCATCAATCAAAGTACGCTTGCATCTGTATGTTTGTGTCTGCCGGAAAACGCCATCCTAAACGCTAAACTTTCATCTTGCTCCCTATGTCTGACCGTCGTTCCTTCATTCGCCAGTCCGCCGCCCTGCTCGGCGCCTTTGCCTTGCACCAGAATATTGCGCAAGCATTCCCCGACGTAAAACCCTCCACCATCCGCCTTAATCCCGCCACTGATGACGACGATTTTTGGCGACAAATCCGGCTCGCTTACGCCGCCAGCCCGAACATCATCAACCTCAACAACGGCGGGGTGAGCCCTTCGCCTAGGGCCACGATGGACGCGGTGGATTATTACAACCGGATGAGTTGCGAAGCCCCATCTTATTATATGTGGCGCATCCTTGACCAAGATCGAGAGCCGCTGCGCGAAAACCTGGCCATGCTCGCAGGAGCCAGTCCCGAGGAAATAGCCATCAACCGCAACGCTACGGAAGCGCTGAACACCATCATTTTTGGACTGAATTTGAAAGCCGGCGATGAGGTGGTTTTGTCCAAATACGACTACCCCAATATGATCAACGCCTGGAAACAGCGCGAAAAAAGAGACGGAATCAAACTCGTCTGGGTGGACCCGGAACTGCCCTCCACCGATGAAGATTACCTCACCAAGGTGTACAAGGAAAAATTCAGCCCCAAAACCAAAATCGTGCATATCACGCACATTATCAATTGGAACGGACAAATTCTGCCCGCCCGCCGCATCGCGGATGAAGCGCACAAACAAGGGATTGAAGTGTTGTTGGATGCCGCCCACTCCTTTGCGGTGCTCGATTACAAAATCCCGGATCTGGGTTGCGATTATTGGGGCACGAGTTTGCACAAATTCCTCTGCGGACCCTTGGGTTCTGGGATGATGTGGGTCAAAAAGGAAAAAATCGCCGGCATTTTGCCGCTGTTGTCCAGTCCCGACCCCAGCAGTGCCGACATCCGCAAATTTGAAAACCTGGGCACCCGGAGTTTCCCCATCGAGATGGGCATCGGTTACTCTTTGGACCTGCACAACCTCATTGGTTCAAAGCGCAAACAAGAGCGCCTGCATTTCCTGAAAAACTACTGGATGAGCCGGGTAGAGGACGTACCTGGAATCAAGTTTTATACTTCTCCCAACCCAAAATGGAGCTGTGCAATTGGCAATTTTGGCTTCGAGGGCAAAAAACCGGGGGAAATTGCCGAAAAACTGTTCAACCAGTATAAAATCCACACGGTATCCATCGAATGGGAAAAAATCAGTGGCGTGCGGGTCACACCCAATGTGTACACCACTACGGATGAACTGGATAAGTTGGTAAAGGCGGTGCGGGGGATGGGGGTTTGATTTGTTTGAAGGGTTTGATTTGTTTGAAGGGTTTGATTTGTTTGAAGGGTTTGATTTGTTTGGCAAGTTTCTTAACTTTGAATAAACAAACCAAACCTTGACTTATGACCATTGAAAAATTTGAAGACTTAATTATCTGGCAATTGGGCAGAGACCTTGCTAAAGAAATTTATGGATTGACAAAATCTGATTGTTGGAAAGAAGATTATGAGTTTAGGAGTCAAATCAGAAACTCCTCTGGCTCTGTGCCCGACAACATATCCGAAGGATTTGAACGTGAAGGCAACAATGAGTTCGTAAATTTCCTTAGTATCGCTAAAGGGTCATGTGGTGAATGTCGTTCACAAATTTATCGCGCTTACGATCGCCAATATTTGAGCAAAGAACAACTAGATTATTTCGTTGGAAAAACTTCAATTTTGTGCTCCAAAATTCACAACACCATCGTAAAGATTAATGCTTCTGGATTCAAGGGAACAAAATTTAGGAGGCCGTAACCACCCTTCAAACGATTCAAACCCTTCAAACAACTCAAACCCCTCAAACAATTCAAACCCATGCAACACATACAATTCACCACAGAAAACGCCGTAGCACGCATCACGTTCAACCGCCCCCAAGTGTTCAATTCCATGCACCATGCCATGCGGATGGAAATCCTGGAGGCGCTGGATGTCTGCGAAAAAGACGCCAGCATCCGTGCGGTTTATATCACCGGAACGGGAAAGGCCTTTTGCGCTGGAGAGGACTTACAGGAAGTGACAGACCCCATCGGGCCATCGCTGACCGAGATTATCTCGACGGGTTACAACCCTATTGTATTGAAAATCAGGAATTTGGACAAACCAGTGGTGGCTGCCGTCAATGGCGTGGCCGCAGGCGCGGGGGCAAACATCGCCCTGGCTTGCGACATCACCGTAGCCACTGAATCGGCCTCCTTTACACAAGCGTTTTCTAAAATTGGACTTATACCAGATTCGGGCGGCACCTGGACTTTGCCCAGGCTCGTGGGTTTTCAACGCGCCACTGCCCTGATGATGTTGTCCGACAAGGTTTCGGCCACCGAAGCCGCGGCCATGGGCATGATTTGGAAAGTTTTTCCCGACGAGGCCTTCGCCGCCGACAGCCTGAAACTAGCCGAAACCCTGGCACAGATGCCCACCCGAGGACTGGCACTGACCAAACAGGCCCTGAACCAGAGTTTCTCGAACGATTTCAGCGCGCAAGCCGCTGTGGAAGACAAATTGCAAACCCTAGCCGGACAAACACAGGATTACCGAGAAGGCGTGGCGGCGTTTTTGGAAAAGCGGAAGCCGGTGTTTAAGGGAGAATAGTAGGCTCAAGGGTTGATGGAAGTTTATAAGGTTGATGAAGGTTTATGTTTTGCACTCGAAGACTGAAATCTTCCACTTTTAGAGTAGAAACTTAAACCTTCATCAACTTTATTAACGCTAATAAACCGTGCAATACGACCTCATCT
>JALHPW010000393.1 GCA_022842255.1 Saprospiraceae bacterium
CCGCTGTTGAGCAACCGGGTTTCGTCCATGACCAACATGCCTAGGCTGTCGCAGGCGTCCAGCAGCTCGGGCGTGGGCGGGTTGTGGCTGGTTCGGTAGGCGTTGACCCCCAGGTTTTTGAGCAAATCGATGCGGTAATATTGCAGGTAGTCGGGCATTGCGCTGCCGACGCCGGCGTGGTCCTGGTGACAGTTTACTCCCAGGATTTTCAACTTTTTCCCGTTCAAGAGCAAGCCGTTGGGTTTGATTTCAATGGTCCGGAAGCCAAATTTCAGGGTTTGTTGGTCCACGATTTTGCCCGATTTTTTGACCAGCACTTGAATTCGGTACAAATAAGGGTCGTCCAAATCCCAAAGCCGAGGTTTTGTCACAGTCAGCATATGGATCATCTTTCCATAATTGACCTCCATGAAGGGGGGGGGTGAAAGTGAGGACGCAACGACGATACCGTTCCTATCCGTCAAAAAAACCTCCGTGATCAGGCCTTTGGTTAAGTTGCCGTCATAAGCGAGTTCGGTCTCAACCATCAATTCCGCGTTTTCCCCTTCCATTTCCGCATGGGCAAAAATGCCATTGTGTAAGATGTGGGTTTCTTCAAACGAGTTCAGCCAAACGTGCCGATAAATGCCTGCGCCTTCATAAAACCAACCTTCATATTGGGTCGCGTTCACGCGCACGACGAGCACGTTTTCTGCGTCAAAACGCAAAAAATCCGTAATGTCGTAGGCCACGCCGATGTAGCCGCTCTTGTTGTTGCCGAGGTAAAAACCATTGATCCAGAACTCCGCGTCGCGAAACACACCGTCAAATTGTATTTCAAAACGTTTGCCCTGCTCGGCCTTCGCCACTGAAAAATGCTTCCGATACCAGCCCACACTGGTTGCTGGATACTTGCCGCCCAGGGGTTTGTACCCGTGCGCCATGACATTGAACGCCGGGTCAAAAACAAAAGGCAGCTCCACTCCCCAGTCGTGTGGAAGGTCTAACGAGCGCCAAAGGCTGTCCTTGAATCGCGGTTCGATGGCGGTGTTGGCAGCGCCTCCCGACTTGGCCAAAACGGTTTCGAGGCCGTAATTGAAATCTTTTTCGGGATTTTGGGCATGACCGAAGGCAAATTTCCAATCGCGGTCGAAGTTTTGGTGGGTGCGGGGTTGGGCCGTTTGTGCGGCTAAAAAATGGGGGACGCAAAAAAGGAGGACAACGATTGGTAGGTCAAAGCGATGCATGTGAAGAAGATTTGAAATAAAAAGCACATAAACTTATCCAGACAAGGATAGATCCCTCGATAATTCGTTGGTACAATCCGGCAAATTTGCCATGCAAATCAGCCGAGAGGATGCCAACAAAAACAAAGGCAATGAGCCCACAAACTAGGCCCGCATAAGATAGATATTTGGCATTGGGCCATTTTTGGGCAGCAATTCCGAGCAATAATACGCTGATTGGTACAATCAGATAAGTCAGGAATCCCATGAGGTTGTGGATAACCTGCGATAAACTCGGGTCAATCAATTCCGGGTTGCAGCCATGATCGCAAGGGAAAATACTCACCACAACCGTTCCCAAACCGTAGAAGATGCCGAGTCCCCAAAAGCCGATTTTTGTGGCCAGGCCGTTGGGCAATTTCCCAATGGCCAAAAATGAAAAAATGGCGATAAAAATCCCGCTTGGCAGGAACCCAAAAAACCTGAAATATGGCCCAAAAGGGGTATCAATGGCGTAAGATTCGCTGATTAATTGGGAAATGTGGCTATAATCCGGAACCTGACGTCCAGCCATAATAGTGCTGATTACAAAGCACAATACGCCCAAAATCCCAAGCCCAAACAGTGCATTTTTTTTCATAAAGCATAGGCAATGAATGACAAAGGTACCACGTCACCATGGTTAATAGCCCCACCTGTGTCCATCCTCAGCCACACGCTAGCCTCCCTTTTTAGGAATCTTTTCCTAAGCTTTAGAAAACATTTTCTAATCAATTTGCTCCGTATACCTTTGCCACATTCCTTTTCAAACACAGCATAACAACCATGGCTTTCGCAAAATCAAACCGCCTGCCCGTTGGGGCCATTCAGTGTGACAATACCACCATGAGCTTGCTCAAAGCCAATGATTACGTCGCCAAAAACATCCGCGACAAAATGCAGGCGCAGGGCACCTTGTTGGTAAACATCACCTCCTCCGCCGGCAGCGGCAAAACCACCCTGATGCAGGAAACCGCCCGACGTTTGAAAGACCGCATCAACATGGCGGTTCTGGTGGGCGATTTGGAAACTGAACGGGATGCCATCCGGATCCGCGAGGCCGGAATTCCCTCTACCCAGATTGTGACCAACGGCGTTTGCCACCTGGAAGCCCAAATGGTTTTACAAGCCTTTGACCACCTGAAAACGGAAGGCCTCGACCTGCTTTTTGTAGAAAACGTGGGCAATCTGGTTTGTCCCGCAGCCTTCGACCTCGGCGAGGATTTCCGCGTGACCCTGCTCGCGTCTACCGAAGGCGACGACAAGCCCAAAAAATACCCGCGCATGTTCCTGACGAGCGAATTGATGCTGATTTCCAAGGCAGATTTGCTCCCGTACATTCCTTTTAAGGTAGAAGCGGCGATTCAGGACGCCCGCGAGGTGAACCCCGAAATAGAAGTCATCACTATTTCCAGCACCACTGGCGAAGGCTTGGACCGTTGGTGCGAATGGCTGCTGGAACGTATCGAAGCCAAAAAAGAATCCACCGTGGGTACGCTTGAAATGGCATGACCTGGAAAATAAGCATTCAGGGACAGGTGCAAGGCGTGGGCTTTCGACCTTTTGTATGGCGCGCAGCCATCGAACGGAACTTGAAAGGCTCGGTCGCCAACGGCCTACAGGGTGTGCTTATAAAAATGAATGGAACCGAACGGCAAGCTGTTGATTTCCAACAATATATTCTGGAAAACGCCCCAAAAACAGCGCGTATTATTGGACATTCCAGGGAACCGATTCCTGCCTTGTTCTTTGACAATTTTACCATTGAAGAAAGTGCCAACAAAGGTTTGCCACTTTTGCTACTGACACCCGATGTCGCTATTTGCGACGCCTGTCGCACGGAAATTCAGGACCCCGCCAATCGGCGACATGGCTATGCATTCACGACCTGTACCGTTTGTGGTCCGCGCTATTCCATACTCCAGGGATTGCCTTACGATCGAGCGCTGACCACCATGCAGGGTTTTGCGATGTGCCAAAGTTGCCAGCTTGAATATGACGACCCCAAGCAGTCCCGCTATTATGCGCAGACCAATTCCTGTCAGGATTGTGGGGTTCGGATGCAGCTTTTTGATTGTCGGGAAGGCCATTTGGAAAGCCAAACTGATTCCGACCACATTATCGAACAAGTGGTAGCTGCCTGGCAAAACGGCGCCATCCTCGCCATCAAAGGCATCGGTGGTTATTTGCTGACCTGCGATGCTACCAATCCGCTTGCGGTGGCCACACTTCGGGCCCGAAAGCACCGTCCCAGCAAACCTTTTGCCCTGATGTATCCCAATGCGGGCATTTTGCAAGCAGATGTTCAGCTCTCGGACTTTGCCTTACAACATTTGCAAAGTGCTGCGGCTCCGATTCTGTTGCTCGAATTGTTGGCAGAAACGAAATCCGGTATCGACCATGCCGGGATTGCACCGGGTTTGCGAAAAATCGGTGCAATGCTGCCCAATGTGCCTTTGTTTGAACTGTTGTTGCATCAATTTGGCAAACCCATCGTGGCCACCAGCGGCAACATCAGCAACAGTCCCTTGATTTATGAAGACGAATCGGCCCAAAAAGAACTCCGGGAGACCGCTGATTTTGTCCTCACGCACAATCGAAACATCGTGATGCCGCAGGATGACAGTGTGCTGTCCTTGCGCAAATCTGGGAAACAAATCCTGCTTCGCCGCGCACGGGGATTGGCCCCCGCGTTCATCCAGCCTGGTTTGCAAGTGCCGCCTGCTACCGTTTTGGCCTTGGGCGCGGAGCTGAAAAGCAGCTTTTGCTTGGCGCATTTGGGGCATCTGAACATCAGCCAATACCTGGGCGATTTGGAGCATTTCGAAACCCAGCAGCGATACGATAATGTGCTACGGCAGCTCCTGGAGTTGTACAAAGCCCAGCCGACGCTGGTAATCGGTGATTTGCACCCCGGTTATTTCACCACGACCTTAGGACAAACATTGGCTGAAAAATGGCAAGTGCCGTTCGTTCAAGTCCAGCACCACAAGGCACATTTCGCGGCAGTTTTGGCAGAAAATGAATTGTTGGAAAACGATGAACCCATACTCGGAATCATTTGGGACGGAACGGGCTTGGGCGATGACGGACAAATTTGGGGCGGCGAATTTTTGGTGTACAATGCCCAGCAGAAAGACAACGTCCAGCGTTGCGGGCATTTTGACTACTTCCCCTTGCTGTTGGGGGATAAAATGCCCAGGGAACCCCGGCTTTCGGCGCTTTCAATTTGTAGGGAAATTGCGGAAACCGCCGAGCTACTTCGACCGAAATTCACGGAACCCGAATGGAACCTGTACCCAAAAATACTGCTCCAGAAAAACCAGTTGATGACCTCCAGCGTGGGGCGGCTATTTGATGCGGTTGCTTCGCTGCTGGGCTTGGCAGACAAGGTGAGTTATGAAGGGGAGGCTGCCTTGCTGTTGGAGGATTTGGGGCGAAGGTTTTATCAGGCCCATGGCTTGGGTTTTGACCAGGGTTACCCACTCGAAATCGTGGCCCAAGATTCCGCTTTTGTGATCAAAACCAGGGGCCTGTTGGTACAGATCTTAAGCGATTTGGAAAAAGGCTTGTCCCTTGGTTACATCGCTGCAAAGTTTCATTTTTCGATGGTTTTATTGATAGAAAACATATCCAACCATTTGAAAATCAAAAAGATAGCTTGTAGCGGCGGTGTATTTCAAAACACCTTGTTACTCGATATGATGGAGCAATATTTCCCCTCAGATTATCAATTGTATTTCCAGCAACAACTATCCCCCAACGATGAAAACATCGCATTCGGCCAGTGGGCCTATGCCACAGCCAGTCTCAAGCCTACCAATTAACCGTGCCTCGTAAACCGTAAACCGTTGACCGTAAACCAACAATACGCATGTGCCTAGCAATTCCCGGTAAAATCCGCTCCATTGAAAGCCAGTACGATGGCCTGGTCCGAATGGCCAAAGTCCAGTTTGGCGGCATCGTCAAAGAGGCCAGCCTCGAAATGGTCCCCGCTGCCAAAGAGGGCGATTATGTATTGGTACACGTTGGGGTGG